>JAKEEV010000594.1 GCA_022616395.1 Planctomycetia bacterium
TCTGACTCCTGACCTCTGACTTCTGGTTATTTCCCCAGAGTGTCCTTGAACAGTGCTCGCATGCGCTTCCACGAATCCTCATCGGCGGCCTTGTCGTATTTCAGGCCCTTGATCTTGTGCTTGTCCGCGCCGGGCACAGTGAAACTGTGAACGACATCCTTGTAGCTGATGAATTCGTACTTCGTGCCGGCCTTGTCGAGAGCGGCCCGGAACGCCTTGATCGAGTCGGCCGAGATGAAGCCGTCCGCCTCTCCGTGACAGACCAGCAGTTTCGGTTTGATTGCTTTGGCCTCGGCCTCGGTGGGTGTGGGGAGCGCTGCGTGGAATGTCGCGACTGCCTTGAGGTCCGCTCCGCTGTAGGCGAGTTGCAAGCAGGTGCTTCCTCCGAAGCAGTAACCGATGGCCGCGAGCTTGTCGCCATCCACGTTCGGCTGTGCCTTGAGTTGCTTCAAGCCTGCTTCGGCTCGTCCGCGCCAAACCTTGATGTTCTCGCGAACCATCCCCGCCATTTTCCCGGCGTCGGTCGGGTGGTCCACGGTCTTCCCCTCGCCGTACATGTCCGCCGCGAACGCGACATAACCCAGTTCCGCGAGTTGCTTGCAGCGGCCCTTCGCGTAGTCGTCGAGTCCCCACCACTCGTGAACGACCAGCACGCCCGGCTGTTTGCCCTTCAGAGCATCATCGTAAGCGAGGAAGCCTTTGAGCTTCGTGCCGTCGAACTCGTAATCGACCACCTTCGTGACGACCGTGGCCTCCGAAACTCCGGCGGTCAGTGCGATGGTTGCCATTGCGATCACGCTCCGAAACATTTTGTGACTCCTGTGAGTAAAATTGGCCGGGGCTATTGTACAACCACGACAGATGCTGTCAGATGCGCCAGCGTTCACCAGAGCGGGCCGCGTGCCAGAGACTCGCGATGCCGTGTGCCGCGCGAATCGCCACCACGCGCACCACCGGCCACGCGAGGTACGCGAAACCCAGCGCGAAAGCCGCGAGCCGGGCGAAGTCTTTCCAGTCGAGCGACATGGGCACGACAAACGGCCTCCACAGTACCGAAATCTCCGGCACGTACCACGTCACGTATTCCAGCGCGAAGTCATCCGCCCAGTACGGCGCGGAACCATGTACGCTGTAGACGATCCCATTGACGCCGACCCAGCACGACAGAGCCACCGCCACAAGCACGAGCACATTCGAGCAAGTGGAATGCCCTTCGGGATGCGCGGTCCAACGAGCCAGTACCAGAGACGCGGGCAGTGAGGCGAAGAGGAAGAATCGCGGACCCCACACAGCTCCTCCATACCAGGCCCACCAGCGCGCATATACCAACACCAACCCAATCACCACCGCGAGCCACACGCGATACACCAGGCGGGATTTGGCTTCGGACCCCTCACCCGGCTCGCTTCGCTCGCCATCCTCTCCCCGCGGGAGCGAGGCGAGGGCGTTATCTGGATACCGCGCGAAGAGACCCGGAGTGAAGAAGATCAGCCCCTTGCCGAACGAGAACAACACCGAGAGCAGCCCGAAGAACAGCGGATAGCTGAAGCCCGGTTGAGCAGAGTATGGAAGGACCGTGCGATAACCCGCCTCGCCCGCATACCCATCGGCGAAGAGGTCTCCGCGACGAATGTAATTTTCAAACAGGATGAGTCCAGCGGCCGCGACCGGCAACAGGAGATAGCGCAGTCGGTGACGGTGCCACACGAGCACGCACGCGGCCAGAGCCAACCCCACCGCCGACGCGGGGATGTTCGCGGTTCCCCACACGACCAAGACGGCTCCCAGAGCCGTCCACCAGTCACGCCGGACTGCAAGAAGAGCAAGCCCCAATCCCACGAAGACCGCGTGAAACACTTCCGCGAAGAAACCCATGACGTGCCAGGGAAACATGCTGCCAAAGAGCAAAAACGCAGCGAACCTCACGCGCTCGCGGAGCGAGAGGACCGGCCGCAACACAATCCACAACCCGACCAATCCGGCGAGAAACACGACGCGGTTAAACACCCACACTGTCTCTTGTGTCAAACCTATCGCTTCGCCGAGATACCACAGCGGGACTGCCGCGAGCGGACCGTAATGCGAATACTTGGAGCGGTCGAGTGTGCCGGTCCGCAGGAATGTGTCGAGCGATTCGTACCGGACCTGGCCATCGTTGCCGAGGTAGATCGGAGCGGCCGCGATAACCCACGTCCCGACAAACAGGACGAAGTAGCCGAAATACAGACGAATGGCATTGGCGGACATGAAAACAGTGTAGCCGCGAGCCGAAGAGAAGCGCTCCTCTTCGATCCGCGGCTACACGCAGTCCAGATTCATTTCACCCAACGATGTCGTTGGCGAGTTTGGCGAGCGATTCGTGAGTCAGCGCGAAGGGAATCTGCTCACGACCACCCGCTGTGCGGGTTGCGGCAAAGCGCCGAACGATGGCCGTCGTCAGCCCAAAGAGCCTCACTTCGTAATACATGACGCGCTCGCCCTTCTTGGCGGGTGAATCGCTTCTCAGGACTGCCTCTCCACGAGCTTCATCGACTTCCAGAACCTTCAGCGGTTCCATGAGTCCACTGGCGCGCTTCGCGATGTTCTCGGCCCAGTTTCGGAGCGTCAACCCTTCGGAGGCGCTCCCGGTCCGAGTGAGCGTGAACTCCCATGCAAGGCATGAGAGCGTGTCGGCTCGGTCGGCCGTGAGATGGATGGTCCACCCCTCCTCCGGGAACGAGCAACTCCAGGAATGGCGCCCATCACCGGCTGGTCGCCAGTCACTTAGTTTTTGCAGGAGCTTTTCGGCTAGCGTCATCGGTCCCTCCGGTTACTTGCTGTGTGTGTTCGTTCCCGTCGAAACTCAGAACGGTTGGGTGACCGTCGGTAATGGTCTCCAGATGCACTGGCCGCGCCCAGATGTACTGTACGTTCGCCAGCACATCGCGCGCCTCATCTATTTTCAAATCTACCCCATTATGCTCGTGCCGCAACAGCAGTTCCCCTCGGTTCCGGTGGTTCCCATCAACCGCGTAGATCCACGGTTTGCCGAAGTTGGTCAGACTGAAGAGTAGACGCTGCTTGATCTTCTGGAATTCGCGGCTCTCGATCACGTAGTTCTTCGTCTGCTCCTGGTAGTTGAACGAGAACAGGTTGTATTCCTTGCAGAATTCGGGCGTCAAGAACGTGTCGATGAAGGTAATGTCGTTGTGGATCTTGCGAACTTCGAAGATTTTCTGCCGACCCAGACCGAGCTGCTTGTCCCAGGTGCGCTTTTTGTCCATGTCCTCGCAGTTGTCCCATTCAGGTCCAAACTGCCCCATATTCCACCGCCGCTCGATGTCGCGAAGCAACTCGATGCCCACCTTGTACGGATTGAGCCTCCTCGAACTCGTCGCCATCGTGCCCGAGTGATGATCCGCGTAATCGATTACCTCCGACGGCTGCAGCACCTTCTGAGTCATGATCGTGGAGTGCCAGAAGGAGGCCCAACCCTCGTTAATGACCTTCGTTTGAGCTTGAGGATAAAAGTAATAAGCTTCGTCGCGGACAATGCTGAGGATGTCGCGTTGCCAGTTCTTCAGCGGAGCGTGCTCGATGAGGAATAACAGCACGTCCTTCTCCGGATGTTCCGGGAAGTGAGCGACGCGCTGCGTGGAGAGCTTCTTCTCCTCGTCCTCGGTCTTGAGTGTGTCACGCGGGTTGATGTAGTCGGCCATGTAGCCCTTCGCCTTGAACCGCGCAGGGGCTTCCTTGTCGGGTTCGTCGCCGGTCCCGGCCGGGCTGAAGTCATACTTGGAGGCATCATCGCGACGCTTGATGGCGACCGAGTGGATATCGATCAGGTCGTCGATGGACATGCATTTGTCCATGAACGACTCGACCTCGTCTTCGCCGAACCGCTCGACGTATCGGCGAATGCGGGCCGCGTGGTTGGCGATCTCGTCCATCATTTTGCGCGTCGTGTGCCCGAAGTACGCGTTGTTCTTGAAAAAATCGCAGTTGTGAACTGTCATCCCGGCAGACAGAACGTAGCTCTCGTCTTCCGCGACCGAGAAGTTGTAAACGTAGCCGCTGTACAACTCGACCTTCGGGGCCAGGATGCACTGCCAGATGAAGCCAGCTTGCTCTATGCGGCAGTGATCCTCTTCGCCGGGTACAACCCACAACCCAATGCGCGAATTGGTTTCCACGCCCGCTCCCACGAGCGCGGTCTGAGTGTGCGGCAGTCCGACGAACATGCCCGCCAGCAGCTCGGCCGCTGGAGTCCACTTCAACCCGTCTTCGTACAGCACCGCGACTGGGTGTTCCCCCGTGATCCGCACAGAAACGTCCGCGCCTTCGACGCGAACCCGGTAGATCGGACCGGAGTAATGCCGACGCGCAACCACTCGCACTGGTTTGAATTCGCCGGTGTGGGTCAGCACCAAGTCGCCGACTCGCACGTCGGTGATGAATTTCGGCCCATTCTCGGTGATGACTTCTGTCTCCGGAGCGAGGCAGTGCCCGTAGACGTGGGCCATGACGAGTTTCTGGTCGACGGTGTGGTTACAGCGCATCAGGTAGGCGTAGCACGGGTCGTTGTTAATCACCATCTCGTAGATTTTCGACAGGCCGTACTCGTAGCCTTTCTTCAGCTCCTCATACTGCATCCCGAACGACCAGTGCGGGTAGCGGGTCGGGAACCCACCGTAGGCCGCGATCTCGTTCAAGTCGTCCGCGTCCACCACCTCGAAGATGGTTTCGTAAAAGTCGAGACCGAATCCGCGCGCGTACCCTTCGATCTCGTCTTTGAGAACGCGAAGATGCGGCGGGAGATTCGTGTTGTAAAAGCCCAAGTTCATGTGCGACTCCTTCGAGCGGTTACTCCATCATACACGAAGTTCGGTGGCTTGTTACTTGCTGGGAGCCTGCCATTTGCCGCCCCATTTGAGTTTCAGGTTCTCCAGGAACTGATCCCACACCTCCGGCTTGCGCGAAGGCGGAAACGGCATCGGGCGAATGGGCGTTTCCGATCCGGCACCTGTAACGAGCGTGACCGCTCCGCTGGGTTGAATCTTGCCGATTCGCACTGGAAGCCAGGAGTGGAGATTAGCGGGGTCGATCTTCACGCGGGCGCGCGGGCCATCGAACTCCAGTCCGCGCACCGCTGAAATCACCGCGGAGGGATCGACGCTGGTCGCAGCGGTCGCGGCCTTCGCCCAGAGGTGAACGCCAGAGTAAGCCGCGGCCATCATGTCACTGGTCACACGTTCATTGCCGTACTTCGCCTGAATCTTCTGGATGAACGCGCGATTCTCCGGCCGGTTCACGGTCTGGAAGTAGCTGGCAACGAGGTAGTCATCCTTCATGGTTGGCGGGTTCAGTCCGCGCACTTCGTTCTCCGCGATGCTGACGGAGATTGTCGTGACGTTGGGCAGCCCTCGTTTCGGATCGTGGAGTTCGCGGAAGAACGCGGCGTTGGTGGTGCCGTTGATGGTGTTGACAATCGCGTCGGGGTTAGCTCGCTGCACCCGGCCGAATGCATCAAGAGCATCCGACGAGTTCAGTGGGAGGAAAGCCTCGCCAACTACCTTGGCCTCGCCCGCCTTCTGCTCGACGCGATCCATGATGATCTGGTGAGCGGCTTGCGGGAAGACGTAATCCGAGCCGACCAGGAAGATTCGCTTCTTCTTGAGGGTGTCGATGAGGAAATCGACCGCGGGTATCAGTTGCTGGTTGGAAGTCGGGCCGAGGTAGATGATGCGCGGAGATTCTTCCAGCCCTTCGTACTGCACTGGATAAAAGAGAAGGCTCGCGTTTCGCTCCACCACCGGACGAACAGCCTTGCGTGAGGAACTGGTCCAGCAACCGAAGATCACAACGGCTTGATCTTCGGTAATCAACTTCTCAGCCAGACGCGCGAACTCATCGGGGTCCGATTTCCCATAGACCACCGGCTTGATCGGTCGACCAAGCACCCCTCCGCCCGCGTTCAACTCCTCGATGGCCAGAAGGGTGGCGTCGATCACTGGTCCTTCACTCACCGCCATCGGACCGCTCTGCGAATGGAGAATGCCCACAACGATCGGTTCGGGATCCGTGGGCGGAGGCGTTGGGGTGTGGAACGCCTGCCAGCCGATGAAGCCTGCGAGAACCAGCACTCCGACCAGAGACACCCAGACCACAACGGCCCGGCGCTTGCGCTGGCGTGTGGTCGGCGTAGGCGCGGTTGGAACCGGCCGCTGACCGGGCAACGTATCGCTTTTTCCGGGCGTGGCCTGCGTGTCCAGGGCGTCCAGTTTGCCAACTAGTGCCGGAGGCGGGCATTCACACGGCACGCACCCAGCCATTGCGCCCAGCACCACATCGAGTTCGCCCACCACCTCGGCCGCGGTTTGCACGCGCTGGGCGGGGTCTTTCTCCAGGAGTCGGGCGACCAGGCCCGCGACCGCACGCGGGACAGCCGGGTTCTTGACATCCACCGGTTCGGGTGTCTTGTTCGCCAGTGCCATCATCACCGCCATTGCGGAATTGCCCTGGAAGGGCATTTCACCGGTCAACATTGTGTACATCACGCAGCCGAGGCTGAATAGATCAGCCCGGTGATCCACGTCGTTGCCGCTGGCCTGTTCGGGTGCCATGTAATTCGGAGTGCCGACGATAAATCCGGTACTGGTGAGGCTCGTTTCTCCGTGCGGTTTGCGCGCGAGTCCGAAGTCGAGAATGCGGGCGCGCTTGAATGACCCGCCGGGGCCGTCAGTTTCCAGCCAGATGTTCGCCGGTTTGATGTCGCGGTGAGTTAACCCACGCGCGTGAGCCGCGGACAACCCTTCGGCCGTGTCTCGTGCCACCGCGAGCGCTGTGCGCAATTCAAGGAGCGTGGGGCGCTCGATGCGAGCCTGAAGTGTCTCGCCAAACAACAGCGGCATGACGAGGTAGGGTAAGTTCGCCGATTCTCCGACACGCAACACGGTAACAACGTGATCGGAGATGATCTCGGCGGCCGCTCGGGCTTCGCGCAGGAACCGCTCGCGGCTGATCGGGTCGGTTGCCAGCTCTGGTCTGAGAATTTTGATGGCGACCGGCCGGCGCAGAGTCAGTTCTTCCGCCTCAAAGACGAATCCCATACCCCCAGAGCCGAGCAATCGCAGGATGCGATAGTCATCGAATCGGCCGAGTTCTCCTGATCCTTCTCGCGGAGCAACAAACGGAAATTGCCGTGGCGAGGAGGAGACGGTATTGCCATCTGGCAACACGACGGACTGAGTCAGTTCAATCGGGTCCGGGTCTTTCATGGAGGCGATTCACTTTTTGACCAGCGTGACGATCAACCCGGAGGCGAGCAACAACACCGCACCGACCAGAAGAACGATCAAGCTCCACCGCCGTCGGTCGCCTTCCTGATACTGAGCGATGTGATCCTGAAGTTGTTGCTTCACCGCCGTGTTTTCCATCTGTGACGCGACTCTCGCTTCCCGTTCTTTGGCGAGATCAGCTTTCAGTTCGGATAGCTCGTTGTGAAATGAGTCGAGTTCCCTCTCGTGTGCGGCGTCACGTTCCTTGAGAGCGCGGACTTCCAGGGCGAGATCCCGAATTTGTTCCGTGGGCGACTTCGCCATTTCACGCCTCCGCAGGTTCGAGGATGGACTCCTGATTCAGACTGTCCAGCAATTCAATCAACTTTCCAAGCAGGTCCATCCACACCCAACGGCACCGACTCATCGCGTCTGGTGGACGCGCAAAATCGGCTTGCCTGAAAGTTCCCGTGTGGGTCGCCGAAACTCCGTTCGGGAGAGTCAGCGACAGTGTCAAGTCGATGATTCCATCCGGCTCCTGAGACGGACTCCACCGCACGACAACATCCTCACGCCACGTTTGAATCTCCTTCGCGAGCAGCGGAGTCAATTCTGCTGCCCGCGCGCGCAGTTCCGGCTTGTCCTCGAAACCCACATATTCGACGCTCTTGAACATTGCTGTCTCCGGTGTGAATCACCGCCCTGTCTTGAGGAACTCCTTGATACTCCCGAGGATCGCCTCGCGGTCGGGAATTCGGCTCACCACGACGTTCTCGTGGTCATCCACCAACTCGTGGACGTGATCGAAGAACTCCCCGCTGCCATACGGCGATTCAACCTGACCGTAGCCGAAGAGGTTCAGCTTCGGCAGCATCGTGCTACTCAAGAGTTCCACGCACTTGGGCACATCGTCGCCCCAGTTGTCTCCATCGGAGAAGTGGAAGGCATACACGTTCCACTGGCTCGGCGGGTACCGGCTGTCCACGATCTTGTTGCACAGTTCGTAGGCGGAACTGATCTTCGTGCCACCGCTTTCGCGGGTGTGGTAGAAGGTATGCTCATCAACTTCCTGTGCCACCGCGTCGTGAATGATGTAAACGGTTTCCACACCGTTGTAGTGCTTCTTGATCCATGTATCGATCCAGAACGATTCGATCCGCACAATCTCCTTCTGCTCATCGGTCATGCTGCCGGAGACGTCCATCATGTAGATGACCACCGCGACGCTATCGGGTTTCGGGACTTCCTTCCACGCGCGGTACTGCTTGTCTTCGCGGACCGGAACGACAATCGGCTCGATGGGGTCGTAGGTACCGGCCGCGATCTGCCGCTTCAGAGCGCGCTTGAAAGTGCGTTTGAAGTGCCTCAAGCTTTCGGGGCCGACGCTACGAATACTCTTGTACTTGTCCTTCTCGGTAATGATGTTCTTCTTTCCGCGAGGCTCGATGCGCGGAAGCGCCAGTTCCTCGCCCAGAATCTCGGCGAGTTCCTCCATCGTCAGTTCGACTTCGAGGATGTGGCCGCCCGGTTGATCGCCGGCTTGCGGTTCGCCCTCGCCCTGCGGAGGCGTCAGCGGCTGGCCCGGCTGACCGGGACCAACGCCCACTCCGCCGGAGTTCTTCCTCCCGTAGCGAAATTGAGGCAAGTTGATCTGCGGAAGCGGGATCGACACCAGGTCGTTCCCCTTCTTGCCGATCATCTCTCCTCGGCTGATGTACTTGGAAAGGTTGCTCTTCA
>JAKEEV010000595.1 GCA_022616395.1 Planctomycetia bacterium
ACCGCTCGCGGAGCGAGCGGACCACACTCCAGACACCGCTCGCGGGGCGAGCGGACCAGACTCGTTCACTTCGGCTTCTTCACATCGCTGGCCTGGAAGTCCACGCCGATGATCGCGGTGACCGGCACTTCCTTACCTTTGAATGGTACCAGCCCTCTGCGCACCTGAACCCGCCACTGCACTGGCTCGGTCGCGTGTTCCACCGCGTTGATAATCTCCATTTTCGCATCGGTGAATACGATGTACTCGCGGGTCTCGCCGGGCTTCAGCGGAATCGAATCCTTCGCCTGCCGCACCTCAAGTTTCTTCCGATACTTGGTGGGGTCGAGCGGCCATTCGATGAAGCCGCCAGCGAAACTGTCCTTGCCCACAACCAGGCGTGTGATCGGTTTCGGAGCGCCGCTGATGTCGCGACGCGTGAACGCAGGGTCCATCGGGAAAATCGGCAACTCGCCCGTGTTCTTGATCGAGAGCGTCAATACCAGCGCCGGGTTGGTTGGGATCGTCTGGGGAGAGCGGTCACTGACGGTTTCGGTCACGATCTCCAGTCGTCGATTCTCGATCCGCACGGGCTGCACTTCCAGTTGCCCGATGGCAACCTTTCCGCCCAGGCTCGTTCGCTGAGCCGCGGGCAACTCGCCATCAACCGGGAAGTTGTAACTCTGCACTTTCTTGCGGCTGACTGGGTCGAATTCGCCGAAGCTGTCCGGGATCGTCGAGAGTGGATGACCAGGGTCGAGCTGCTCGCTGGACTTGAAGAACAGCCCGTAGACCGCCAGCCCCGTCATGATGAGCGCGTATCCGATGACTCCGAAGAGCGCGATTTTCGATCCACTCGCGGAAGGCGTGACATCATCGCGCCCGCGAAGAGGTTTCTCGGTCGGAGCGGTGGGTGCGGTCTTGCGTGCTCGCGTGCCGGACCCATCTTGCGGTTGAGTCGCTTGAGGTGGTGCGGTTTTCGTTCCTTTGGGCGAAGTCGGAGCCGTTGTTGTATCCAGATCGGCAAAAGGATTGGTCGCGGCCGATGGCTTGGGAGTCGCGATTGAAGGCACCGCAACGGGTGTTGGAGTGGGGATCGGCGCACGGACAACGAACGGTGTCGGGCTTGGCACCGGGAACGGTGTTGGTGGTCGGACTGGCGGAATTGGTGGCGGGGCCGGAAGTGGCGCTGCGGGCGTGGGGTCGAGATCGCTGAAGGGATTCGCCACTTCCGTGGTGGCCGGCAGAGGCACGTTTGAACCGGGCGCTGTGAGTGGAACCGGCATCGGTAGCGGATCGGTCGCCGGCAGTCCTCCAGAATCCATCGTCAGCGGAACCGGCAACCGGGGGGTTGTCGAAGACCCGAACACCTCGTCTTCCGACTCGTTCTCTTCACTCAAAATGCTGTCCGCGCCCTCTTTCCGTTGCGAGATGTTGAACCCCGGCACTTCCGGCGCTGCTGGCGGATTCGTTGCCGATGGAGGAACAGCAGGAGCTGGTGTCACAACGACCGGTGCCGGTGTCGAGGAGGGACGGGGAGCGGGAGTGAGGCGCGCTGGTGTTGGCTGTGGTGTTCGCGATGGTGTCGAATCCGGTGTGGGAGTCGGGACTCCGGAACCAGCCGAAGCCGGTGCCAAAACCACCTGCTTGCAGTGCGGGCAGCGAACCGGTTTACCAAGCAACCCGCCCGGCACGCCCATGCGCCGACCGCAGAACGGACACGGAAAAGTGACGGTTGCGGATGCCATGAATGCTTACGAGAGACGGGCGACAGACTGCGGACACGGCGGATCATGCGAATCCTACAACGCAACGCCGACTCATGCAAAGAGCCTGTCTTCTGATGTAGGACAGGCTTCCAGCCTGTCATGACTTTAGACAGGCAAGATGCCTGTCCCACTTCCAGAGACAGGCAAGATGCCTGTCCTACTCCTTCTTGCCGCTGGGCGTTGCATCGCCTTTCAATTCACCCACAGCCCATTTTAACCCGCCGAGAAGGTGCTTCTGAAACTTCTCGTCCTTCCATACCTTCGGATCGTGCCCGAACGAAGTGTAGAACACCTTCCCTTTCCCCTCCTCACGACACCACGAGATCGCATAGTCGCCGTCCTTGCGGGTCAGGTTACCGCCGGGCTTGAAGGAGTCGGCTTTGATGCTCAGGATGATGTGTAGCTTATCGCGTGAATACGGAGCGTCCCAAAAGACGTACATCTCGTCCTGATACTCCATGCCGTCCTCGAAGCCGGCCGCGGCCGGGTGTTTCAGATCCTCCACGTGAACCTTGATCTTCTGCAAGCCCGGCGGGTGACCCCTGAAGTACGCATCGATCAGATCGCCATACACCGATTGCTTGTAGAGCGTGTCGGTAGCGCAGTGGGTTCCCGCGAGCGCTCCACCACCCTTCACCCACTCACGCAGGTCGTTCAGCTCGTCCGGCGTCACCGGGTTCCCCGTGGTGAAGAACAGCACCACATCGAAGTTCTTCAACGTCTCTTTGTTGATCCGCCCGCAGTTCTCCTTCTCAACCGGAAGTTTGGTCGCGCCGCGGAACCGTTCGTTGTAAACCTCCAGAGCCGTTCGCTCCGTGCCCCCTTTGTCCTTCACCTTCTTGGCGGGGTCTTCCGTGAAGCGCCAGCAAGTGACCTCGAAACCGTTCTTGGGCCCAATGTCCTTCAGCACCTCTTCCGCGGTGGCGACTGAACCGTGAATGAAGCCGCCGCTGTGCGTGACGAGCAAGAGTCGTTTCTTCTTGCTCCTCTCGGGAGCCTCGCGTGCTTCGGAGAGCGACATCGCACCGACCAACGCCCCGACGACAAGGAGGAATATGAGTTTCCGCATAGTTGGGTGAACTCCACAAGGGAAAAGGGGAAGCGAGTGGCGGGACCGACACGCGAATTGTAAGCGAAGCGCGGAAGGAGAACCAGAAGGCGAATTGTGCGCAAGGGATGGGAACCTTCTCCCTCCGCAGCTAGTTAACTTTTGTACAGTCAGAATTTCCGACAGTCAGATGGTCAGATGGTCAGATGGCCACATCCAAGAAGTGGCCATCTGAGGCACAATAAGCCGGAACAGCGCCGACTTCGTTCACGTTCGCTTGACGACAACAAGTGTGCGGTCGTCGGCGGGCTTGGTACCGACCGTGAACGCGGTGTGCGAGGCGAGGATGGCGTGGAGGAGCGTTTCGGCGGTGGGGAAGCGTGTGGCGAGTTCCTCGTCGATCCGCGCGGAGCCGAACACATCGCCATCGGTGTTCACCGCTTCGATGACTCCATCCGTGAAGAACACCACTTGATCGCCAGGGAACAGCGGCACGGTCTGTTCGAGATACACCTCGTCGGGCTTGATGCCGAGTGGGAGTTTCTGAGCACGGTTGAGCGCGATTTTGAAGCCATCGGCTGCGCGCAGGAGTCGCGGAGGGTTGTGTCCGGCGCTGGCATAGCTGAGCGTCCCGTTCATCGGGTCGAATACCGCGTAGAACGCGGTCATGAAACTCCCCGTTGGGCGTGTGTAGCGACGAGTCATGTGAGCATTCATGTACGTGAGGAACTCGCCCGGTCGCTGAGGCGGTTCGGGTCGCGTGTGAGCGATGCTGTGAGCAACGGCCATGAGCACCGCGGCAGGCGCGCCATGCCCACTCGCATCCGCGATCAGCACGCCAAGTCGGTCGTTTGGGAGGTGGAAGAAGTCGTAGTAATCTCCCCCAGCGCGCTTGGCGGTCTGGTAATGCACCGCGATATCCAGACCCGGCACGCGGGACTTTTCCGCAGGGAGCAGTGACAGTTGAATATCGGCGATTGTGCGCAGTTCGTAATCGACCGCGTCGAACGCATCCTTCACCGCTTGCGAAAGCACGACGGTTTGCGTGGCTCGCGCGAAGAGGTTACTGAGTAACACCAGATCCGCGACCCGTTCGCGTGGGAACGATTCGGTATCATCACGAGTCAGGACGAGCATCGTCTGGGCCACGCCCTGCTCGAAGTGCGGAATGGCCAGGAGCGACCGTTGACCGGCGAGATACTCCACCGCGGGGTCGTCGGGATCGAGCGTCAGGCCATCAATTACGCGCGGTTGATCGCCGTAGAGAAGCTCCGCGAGCAGTCCGCCGTTATGAATCGGCAGCCGGTGTTGTTCCTTCCAGGGGTTGACCGGGTTTTCCCACAAGCTAAAGCGCGCGACTCGGTAGTCCGAGTGCCTCAGCCCGCGGCGCGAAAGTGTGACGTGTCGGCTGACGGGGAAGAGTTGGGCCATGCGCCGGGCAAACACCGCATACATTTCCTGTGGGTCGGTGGACCGGCTCAGTTCGCGCATCACCTCCACGCTGAGCGCCAGTCTTGTGCGCCAGTTGCGCGGTTCGATATCGAAGAAATCTGGTGCCACTGTCATGCGCCGCCTCCGCGGCTAAAGGATAAGCGACAATCCATTGCATACGGAGCGAATTGAGCGAATAAGCGATCAGACGCGCCGGGTATCAGTAGACCCGCGATGGACGCCAAACGCAAGCGACTGCTCCGAGATTTCACGGATTCGACACCTGGGTGTGTGAAACTGTGCGGCCCTCTTGGCGAACCCCGCCCGCAAGGGCGGCGGGTCAAGCAACACCCGCCGCCCTTGCGGGCGGGGTTCGCCAAGACTTGACCTTCACTATGCCATCAGCGACGATCAAGTTCATTCCCTCCCACCGCGCGGTGCTCTATGCGACTTCGCATCTCTCTTGCTCTGTTGTGTGCGGGTGTGGTCGCGGCGGTTGCGTGGATCACCTCCGCGCAGCCGAAAGGCGGACTGAAGAACTGGCAGAAGATCGGAGAGGGCGTTTATCGCACGAAGGACGCTCCGTACAGTTACGCACTCGTGGATCGCGAGCGGGCGATTCTCTTCGATGCCACCGTGCCGCCGGGAACAGTTGCGGAACTCGGCGCGAAGACAATCGATCAGGTTCTGCTGACACATCATCATCGCGACACTGCCGAGTTTGCTTCCGAATATCGCAAGAAGAAGGTACCGGTTCGAGCGGCGAAAGAATCTGCTGACTGGCTCACGCCAGAGGCCGTTGCGAAGTTCTGGAAGGAAGCGATTCCGCTTCGTAATTCGCGCACCGCGTACTTCGTGTTGCCGGAAGGAGTCGAAGGCGTCGATTGCACGCTCGCGGACGGCAAGCGCATCACGTTTGGCCCGTGGAACATCACGCCAGTGGCAACACCGGGCCATTCGCGCGATCATTTCGCGTTCTTCGTGGAGTTGGCCGGAGATGCGAAAGGTCCGCGTTATCTCTTCGCCGGTGACGCACTGCATTCACGCGGGAAACTCTGGACACCCTACACAACCGACTGGGATCACTGGACCGATGTGGGCCTGAAACCGACGGCGGAATCGCTTCGCAAGCTCGCGAAGCTCAACGCAACCTTTCTTGGCCTCTCACACGGTCCACTTATCACTGAGGACATCGCGAAGGTTCTTACCGAGACGGCGGAGGCGGTTGAGGAAGCCTCGTTCATGAAGAGCTTCGAGCGGTACACCAAACAGAGACTCAAGGACGAACCAAAATACGATTTCCTCGTGCCCAAAGAACAGATCGCCAGCGCGGGAGACAAACCCTGGGCGAAGGTCGCGGATCGACTGTGGATTACGGGAAACACGTACGTGCTGCAATCCAAGACGGGCGATGGAATCTTCGTCCTTGACCCGTGGGGTCAGCGCTCCGCGGATCAAGTGGCGAAGCTCCAGAAGGACGAGAAGCTCGGCGCGGTCGAAGTAGTCGCCTTCAGTCACGCTCATTACGACCACTTCGACGGGATTCATGTGCTGGGTGGCCGCGACAAGTGCGAAGTCTGGTCGCTCGATCTGGTCGCGGCTCCGCTGAAAGACCCGAACCGCTATCGCGCTCCGTTCCTTGATCCGCGGCCCATCAAGTTCACGAAGGAGTTGAAGGACGGCGAGGCCGCAGCCTGGGGCGGCTACACGTTCAAATTTCATCACTTACCGGGTCAGTCGTATTTCACAAGCGCCATTGAAGCAACGATTGACGGCAAGCAGTCTCTGTTCACCGCGGACAACTTCTTCCATCAGGACCAGTTCAGCGGCACCGGCGGATGGATGGGCTTAAACCGCAGCTATCCCTCGGTGTACGGCACAAGCGCGAAGAAGGTGCTCGACATCGCGCCCGAGCGTGTGTTGGCCGAACACGGTGGGCCGTACATCTTCAGTGCGGAAGATTACCGGAGGCGTGTGAAGTGGGGAGAAGCCGCGGGGAAGGCCGCGGATGCGCTCTGCGTGAGCGGCTCGCACCGCTGGGACTGGAACCCGAATCGCGTGGAGTTCGAGCCGCACTTGCAAACCGCCAAAACTGGCGCGAAGCTCAAAGCGGTGCTGCGTGTGAACAACACCTCCGCGATGGCTCAGACGGTGAACGTGTCGATTCGCGGGCGCGGAATTGTTCCAGATTCCACGTACAAATACCGTGCGTTCGCAGGGATGAGCAGCGAGTATCAACTCGATCTGGCACTCGCTCAGAATGTGAAGCCGGGCCGCTACATCATCGAGGTACGCAGCAACGACTCGACCGGGATTGAGGGCTGCGACTGCTTCTTCGCGGTGGATGTCGTTGAGTAGGACAGCTTCCAGCCTGTCCCGCGAGGGCTCGTCACAATCCGCAGATGCGGAACAGATTGCATGCACCGCGGAACTTCCCCCGACAGCGGTTGCTTGCATCGCGCCTCTCGCAACCGTATAACGATGACAACAAGACCTGATATGCCGCCCGTGCGGTTTGGGCAGCATTCCCACATCTGCCGGGTGCGGTCTTCTCCCAGCCCACCCGCGAGGTTCACCAGATGCCAGCTCTCAAGCTGCGGCGAATTGATTTGACAGCAAGTAACGCCGCGGCCCAGATAGTGAAACTCCGCGACCAGTTCCGCACTGATGCCGAAGTGGTGTCGGCTGCCAGCAAGAAGAAGACACAGGCGGTGTTCGGCGAGGCGCTTCCGCCAGTGCGGGTGGTCGAGCGCATCTGTAACGACGTGCGCGAAAGGGGCCTGCCGGCGGTGTTTCACTACACCGAGCAGTTCGATGGCGTGAAGCTCAAGCCGGAACAGGTTCGCGTGAAGCCGGAAGAACTCAAAGCCGCTCACGAGGCCATCGACGACGAGTTTCTCGAAACGGTCCGGCAAGTGCGCTACAACGTGATGCAGTTTCAGTCAGGCTTACTGCATCGAGACGCCGAGATGCGAGTCTCGGGCAAGCACGAACTTCAACTGCGTTATCGACCGCTCAAGCGCGTGGGGGTGTATTGTCCCGGAGGAGCAGCCGCGTATCCGTCCACGCTTCTCATGACAGTTTGCCCCGCGCAGATCGCGGGCGTTGAAGACATCGTGGTGTGTATGCCGCCGAAGGACACCGGTGGATTCAATCAGGCGATGCTTGCGACCTGTCAGGAGTTGGGCATCACCGAGGTCTATCGCTTGGGCGGCGCGCAGGCAATTGCGGCGATGGCCTACGG
>JAKEEV010000596.1 GCA_022616395.1 Planctomycetia bacterium
ACTCTACCGCAACGTCGGGGGGTTCAAGTTCGAGGATGTCTCGGAGAAGGTCGGGCTGGACAAGGTCACCTTTCAATACAGCCACGGCGCTTCCGCGTTTGATTATGACTGCGATGGCTGGCCCGATCTGCTCGTCAGTGGATACAACTGGCTCGTTCTTCTTCGCAATGAACCGGGCGACAAGGGCGCTCGGCGGGTTGTCGATGTGACGAAGAAGGCCGGACTGGAAGACACCCTCTGGTCGAGTTCAACCGGCTGGGGCGATCTGGATGCAGACGGCTACCCGGAGATTTACGTCTGTCATTACGGCGACTGGGGATTTGAAACCAATCACCCGACCGACTGCACTTACGACGGGAAAACTCGCGACGTCTGCCAACCGCGTCGGTTCAAGCCACTTCCTCATACGCTCTATCGCAACAATCGCGACGGAACCTTCCGCGATGTTTCGGCGGAACTGAAACTTCGCAACGATGGGAAGGGTTTGGGGGTGTTGGTTGTGGATGTGGATAACGATGGCCGGCCGGATGTCTACGTCGCCAACGATACCGATGACAACTTCCTCTACGTGAATCGCGGAAAACCGGGCGAGTTGGTGTTGGAGGAGGTCGGGCTGTTCACCGGCGTGGCGCGAGACGACCGCGGAATGGCCAACGGGAGCATGGGACTGGACGCGGGTGACT
The DNA here is from genome assembly GCA_022616395.1 of Planctomycetia bacterium. GTDB lineage: Bacteria > Planctomycetota > Planctomycetia > Gemmatales > Gemmataceae > Gemmata. Next base: position 684 of record JAKEEV010000596.1, read on the forward strand.
TCGACCGCAGCGGACTGGCTTCGATTCTGGTCACCAACTACGAGAACGAATTGCCAGCGCTCTACAAGAACCGCAGCGAGAAGCGCCAGGCTCGGTTCCACTACGACAGCCTGTCAAGCGGCATCGGCGCCATCGGCGGAAGTTACGTGAGCTGGGGGACGGGATTCTTCGATCACGATCTCGACGGATGGGACGATGTGCTGATTGTCAGCGGGCACGCGATCCGGTTCCCGACCAAAATCGACCGGAGGCAGAAGCCGGTGCTCCTCCGCAACCGCAGCGGGAAGTTCAAGCCAGTCTCGTCCGCCGATTGGCCGTATCTGCGCGACCCACACAACGCTCGCGGTGCAGCGTTCGGCGACTTCGACAACGACGGCAAGCTGGATGTGGTCGTCAGCCACCTCAATGATCCGGTCGCGATGCTGCGAAACGTGGTTCCGACGGAGGGTCGGCACTGGGTCGGCGTGAAGCTGGTTCGCCAGAAGCACGCGGATGTGGTCGGAGCGCGGATCGTAATCGAGACCGCGGGCGGGAAGCAGACGAAGTTCGTCAAGGGAGGAGCCAGTTACGCCTCGACGAACGATCCGCGGCTGATCTTCGGACTTGGCGCTGATGCCAAGATCGACAAGGCGACGGTGTACTGGCCATCGGGCAAGGTTCAGGAAGTCAGCGGCCTCGAAGCTGGTGCTTACTGGGTCGTGTCGGAGGGCGAGGAGAAGCCGAAGAAGGTGGGGAAATAATCCCAGACGCTTTCCGGCTTGCTCGTCGCCTTATTTTTCTGCGCGTTGAGCCAGCGTCGGTTCGGTCAACACACTTTCGGGCGCGGAGGCTTCCTCAGCGAGGAAGCGCTGCGCGAACTTGATCGCTTCGCCCTCAGCGGGCTGCCCGTTAGCTCCGTCCGCGAAGATTCGCTCCAGGCCGATCATCCGGGCCAGGTGCGTAGTCGTGAGGCACTTCATCAGGTCGGTCTGAACTCCACACAGCAGAAGAATGACTCCACGCGCCCGAAGCGTCTCGTGGAGATCGCGCAACTGGTTGAGGAACCCCGCGTCGGGATTTCGCCCGCGTTTGAGGACAAGTATCACTACCCGAACTTCTCCCTGAGCGGACTTCGAGACAGTCGAGATGTGCCTTGCGAGTTCAACTTCGGTTCCGAAGAACAGCTCCCCGTCAATTTCAAATGCGAGCAAACGGTTGTCGGTCGAGTCGTCTGGGAGTTTCTCCCGCAGAGAACCTTCTGGTGTCACGGTGAGCGAGGTGAGCTTCACCTGGGCCGCCTTGGGAATGTACAGGGCGAACGACAGGAACACGCCGATGACGATGCAGAACTCGACCGAGATGAACAGAGCCGCCAGAGCTGTCGCGGCAACCACTCCCGCATCAAATCGAGTCGCGCGGAGATGGAAGAGGAGCTGCCGACCATCCACCATCCGGTACGCGGCCAGAATGAGTAAGCCGGCCAGAGACGCGCGCGGAATGTAACTCGCGAAAGGCGCGAAGAGCAGAACAGTAACCGCGACCGCCAGAGCGGCGAAGACCCCTGACCACTGGCTCACCGCGCCGGCTTGCTGGTTGACCGCCGAGCGCGTCAGCGAGCCGGAACCGGGGAAACACTGAAAGAAACTCCCGGCCAGATTCGCGCCTCCTTCGCTCAGACACTGCTGATTCACATCGAGCTTCTGACCGGTCCGGGCAGCGATTGCTTTGGCCATCGCAATCGCTTCGAGCAATCCGAGCACCGCGATTGCAAAGGCACTGCCAGCGAGCAGTCGAGTTTGTTCCCACTTCAACTCCGGAAGATCGAATGCCGGGAGCGAGGACGGAACCGCGCCGACGATCTGAACGCCTTGCGCATGAAGATTGAACCCCCAGACAAGCGCGGCCAGCAGTGCGACCGCGACGAGATGCTGCGGGATCGGAAACCGGAATCCGCGCCGACGAAGGACCGTGTTCACCTGCCGAATCGCAACCACCACCGCGATAGTCCCCACACCCACCAGAACCGTCGGCCAGTGAATCACGCCACCGCTGACTGTGAGCCAGAATCGAGTGAGGAAGTGATCGTTCGGCGCTCCGCGAGGAACAAGCCCGAGCAAGTGCTTCGTCTGGTCAAGCACCAGCAGTGTTGAAGCACCGAGCGTGAACCCAACGATGACGCTATGAGACACAAAGCGAGTCAAGTCACCGAGTCGCAAGAACGCGATTCCAAGTTGAATCGCTCCTACGAGGAACGCCAGAGCAATCGCGGCTTGGATTCGCTCTCCTTCGGGAATTAACAGCAGAGCACTGAGTAGCGCGATGGAGATCGCGTTGGTTGGTCCGTTGATGAGTTGGCGTGATGAGTCGAGAAGTGCCCCGACAGCGGTCATCACAATCGCGGTGTAAAGTCCGTACTGAGGAGGAAGGCCCGCGAGCATCGCGTAAGCCATCGCCTGCGGAACGGCGACCGTCGCGACGGTGAGGCCGGCGGTGAGATCGCGCCCGAAGGAGGCTCGCGAGTATGTGCGAAGAGAATCGAGAGCAGGTACTCGATGGAAGAGCCAGCGCATCGCCGGTGAGCGATTCGCGAGGTCTGCTGACTCGTCATCGGATTCCGGCATGTGAGATTGGTCTTTGAACGGATTATCAACCGACCACGGTCTTGGAAAGTAGTAGGCACACGCCCTGTGCCGTTCTTATCTGCCGTCAAGCAAAGACGACGGCACCCAGCGAATGCCTACTACTTTGTATCCGCCGCGGTCTTCTTGTTTCTGTATAGGGATGGATCGACCACGACACGAGCCGCTTCGACATTCAACCGACCAGAGAGGAACTCATTCACGCGTGCGATTTCTTCCCGTGGACGTGTCACGACATCGGCATAGCGAACGCGCAGCACCGCGAAGTTCGGCTGCTCCGCAAGCCACTTGTGGAGCCGGTTGAGGTGCAGTGTAAACGCGTGGGTCATCTCGTCGCGCGGCGCAACGGGACGATCCAATCGACGGAGCATCTTCTCCTGCGAATCGAGAACTTCCTCCATGTCGCGTTCCATGAACACGACCCGATACTGCTCTGTTAGCGGCAAATCATA
>JAKEEV010000597.1 GCA_022616395.1 Planctomycetia bacterium
CCCCGCGAAGTTCTGGCCTACATCCGCGAACGCGAAGTCAAAGCCGTGGACTTCCGCTTCATGGACTTCCCTGGCCTCTGGAAGCACTTCACCGTGCCGGCCGAAGCGCTCGACGAGCACGCCTTCGAGGACGGCATCGGCTTTGATGGCTCCAGCCTGCGAGGGTGGGTCGCGATCAACGAGTCCGACATGCTGCTTCAGCCTCAGCCGGACACTCTGTTCATCGATCCCTTTTGCAAAGATGTTACCCTGGCGATGCTCTGTAACATCCAGGATCCGCTCACGAAGGAAGATTATTCACGCGATCCGAGGAACGTGGCCCGCAAGGCGGTCAACTACATGAAGAGCACCGGCGTCGCGGACGCAGCGATGTTCGGCCCGTCACTGGAGTTCTTCGTCTTCGACGATGTGAAGTTCGATCAAACCACGCACTCCGCGTTCTATTACGTCGATTCAGCCGAAGGGCAATGGAACAGCGGGCGAGACGAGCGCCCGAATCTGGGCTACAAGGTACCATACAAGCAGGGCTACTTCCCGTGCCCGCCTCAGGACTCGCTTCACGATCTCCGAAGCGAGATGATGCTCGCGATGATGCAGTGCGGCATGACGGTCGAGAGTCACCATCACGAGAAGGCCGGCGGCGGTCAGTGCGCGATCAACATTCACTTCGATGATCTCGTGCCGATGGCCGACAATGTCCTGAAGTACAAGTACGTGGTGAAGAACGTGGCCCGGCGGCACAACAAGGCCGCGACGTTCATGCCCAAGCCGCTCTTCGAGGATTACGGCAGCGGAATGCACGTTCACGTTTCGCTCTGGAAGGACAAAGGCAATGATCGCGTGAATCTCTTCGCCGGCAGCGACTACTCCGGGCTATCCGACATCGCGATGTACGCGCTCGGCGGCTTGCTTCGCCACGCTCCAGCTCTCTGCGCGATCACCAATCCGACCACGAACAGCTACAAGCGACTCGTTCCGGGTTACGAAGCGCCTGTGAACCTCGCCTACAGTCAGCGGAACCGCTCCGCGGCGATCCGCATTCCGGTTTACTCTTCGCGTGCGAAATCGAAGCGACTGGAGTTCCGCATCCCCGACGGCGCGGCCAATCCGTATCTGGCGTTCGCCGCGATGCTCATGGCGATGCTTGATGGCATCCGCAACAAGACTCACCCCGGCCAGCCGCTCGACAAGGACATCTACGACATGCCTCCAGAGGAGTTGAAGAACCTGCCGCGCACACCGCAGACTCTCGCCGAAGCACTCAACGCACTGGAACGAGATCACGAGTTCTTACTTCACGGCGGCGTGTTCACCGAAGACGTGATTGATACGTGGATCGACTACAAGCGGAAGGCCGAAGTCGCCGCGATCCGCGTCCGCCCGCACCCCTACGAGTTCGCCCTGTACTTCGATAGCTGACCCAGTAGTTTCTCAACGCTTCAGGAAGTACATGAACTCGTCGTCGGTGCTGATGGTGAAGTGTCGATGAACTTCCTGAAGACTCAGGAGAGCCAACTGTGTTCGCCCAGCAATGACGACCCACATCGAGGAAACATCCGGTTCGGGTGTTCCGCTGAAAGCATCGGGAGGGAATCGGAATGTGACTGGAACCAAGCGCCCCGTACCGGTTCCAGTTGATCCAGTAATGCTTACCGACGTGCCACCCGCGGGTAGGCCAAGTACCGTCGCGACATCCTCGCTCACCATTGTCACATCAGCGCCGGTATCGAACCGGAATGGGTGCTCGACTTCTCCGTTGGAACCGATGACCGTCAGAAACACTTCGACGCGGGCACAATCCTGACCCTGCCACTGTAAAACCTGAATCTTGGAGATGCACGACACGTGTCACCCGTGCGGGAACAGTCATGTCAGGAACGCAGAGGTGGCGCTGAAAGAATCGGCATGAGGAAGAAGAGTCATTTGCACGCGCTTGCGGATGTCGGGCGCGAGCGCCTTGAGTGACCGATGGAACTCTGCGACATCAGCGGTGGTCACCACAACGGTGCGTGTGAGTGCGACTCCGTTCCAGTCGTCGAGGTAAGCGACGTACTGACCTGGGTACTTCTCGAACATTGCTTGATCTTCGCGTCGAATAGCAGCGAGTTGCGTCGGCGTGAACTTCGGTCTGAGATCGCTGATTGAGAGTGTTGGCATACTTTCCTCCGCCTCGAAACCAACTCGTAACATTGTATCTCGCATCTTGTCCCCTCTGCAATCCGCTCGGCTGCGCGAGTTGCCCTTGCACTCTACTTTTCCCAGTCGCTACACTCCCACACTCGCTCAACCCGCCTGGGGTAGGAAGCCCCGCCCGATGGCTCACGGAGGACTCGCCGCTCATGCCCCGCACGAAGGACAAGGAACCCGCCCCGCAGCCCGCCCGCCCGCTCATCGCGGTCAACGCGGACTTCATCGCCCCGAAGGGTGGCACCGCACACGCACGCCTCAACGCGGGGTACATCGACGCCATCATGACCGCCGGCGGACTGCCGCTCATCCTTCCTCCACTGCGGAAGGACAATCTCGCGGACATCGACGTGCTTCTCGATCAGACGGCCGGCATCATCCTCACTGGCGGTGCGGACATGGACCCGAGACGCAATGGTCAGGCGCTCACCGCGGCCGTCAACCCAATGCCAGCCCGCCGAGAAGACGCTGACCGCTACCTGCTGGCGAAAATCTTCGAGCGGAAGATGCCCGTTCTGGGAATCGGCGTGGGGATGCAGCAGTTGAACGTGTTCGCGGGCGGCACGCTCTACCTTCACCTGCCGGTCGATAACCCGAAGGCGATGCCTCACTTCGACCAGACCGGAGCGCCGCATCGGCACATGGTACTCATCGAGCCAAACACGCGCCTCGACGACATCTACGGCACTCAAGAACTGCGGGTCAACAGCGCCCATCATCAGGCGATCAACCAGATCGGTAAGCGAATGCGAGTCGCGGCGAAATCGCCCGATGGCGTGATTGAAGCGATTGAATCGACCGATCCGAACTGGTTCTGCGTCGGCGTTCAGTGGCACCCGGAAGCCGAGACCGCAAGCGCGCTGGACGTGCAAATCTTCGAGTGCTTCATCCAGGCCGCCGTGCGTGCCGCGGAGGGAGTGCTGGTCGCGGCCTAACCCGCTCGTGGTGAGTGGTGAGTGGTGAGTGGTGATCAGGCGAGCCGGTGACGAGTCCCGGTCCTGTTATCACTGCCACCGTGTACTCACCACTCACCACCCACCACTCACCACTCACCACTTCCATGTCTCGAACGCTCATCGGTCTTTCCGTTAGTTCTGGTCTGGAAGGTGTGGACGCGGTCGCGGTGCGCATCGAAGGATTGGGCCTCGACATCGTTCCGCGTGTCGTACCCTCTTCTCGTGTCGCGTTCCCGCCGGCCGTGCGCGACGTGATTCGCGCCTCGGCTAACTCTCCCGCGCCACTTCCTCCTGAATTCATCCGCTCGTTGGCGGACACGGCTGTGTTCGCGGCCCGGCAAGCGCTGAGCAAGGCCGCTGTGTCTCCCAGAGACACCTTCGCCGCCGGTTTCCTCGAACCAGCCCGACCCACCACGAATGTTGCGATTCACTGGCCGGAAGTCGCGGATCGTGTGGCGGAGCAAACGGGGCTGACTGTGCTGCACGGCTTCGCGTCACGCGATCGCGCGGCCGGTGGCACCGGCCACCCCATCACCGCGGCGGCGGATTTCCTTCTTCTGCGCGATGCAACCGAATCGCGACTGCTGATTCACCTCGGCGCGGTCTCGCAGGTGTTGCTGGCACCGGCGGGCGCTCGCATGTCGGCCGCGATTGGCTTTGAATCTGGACCAGGCAATCAACTTCTCGATGCGATTCTCTTCCACGCCACGCGGGGGAAAGAAACTGTTGACGCCGGAGGAAAGAAGGCCGTGCAGGGCCGGTGCCTCGATCCGCTTCTTGCGCGCTGGCAGGAACACCCGCACCTGACTCGAACACCTCCGAAGGCCATTCACCCCGAAGCGTTCGGGAGGAACTTCCTTTTGGCCGCATTCGACGCGGCTCGGCAACTCAACGCGGCTCTGCCCGACTTGCTTTGCACGGCCACTCATCTCGCAGCGCGGTCAATCGGTGATGCGTGTCGGCTGTGGCTGTCCGCTGGCCCGCGTCGCGTGTTGCTCACAGGCGGTGGAGTTCGCAATGGTTTTTTGTGGCAAGTGGTGGCTCAGCAGTTCGGAGGAAAGGTGGAACGCGCAGACGCGGTGGGCGTGCCTGCTCTCTCTCGCAATGCGGCAGCCGCCGCGGTGCTGGCGGCTCTGACGTTCGATGGAGTCGCGGGGAACTTGCCTGTGCTGACAGGCGCAACCGGCGGCCGGCTGTTGGGTCACATCTCTGCGGGCAATGGCCGAAACTGGGCGCGCTGTTGTGCCTGGCTCGCCGACCAGACCGGCGACTACCCCCGCGCGAACCGGGCAGCGTAGATCAGAGCCGCGACCGTCAGGGAGCGAGTGTTTATGGACCGCGGCCATCTTGGCCGCCTGTGACAAGCGGGCAAGATGCCCGCGGTCCATGCTGTTATGGACCGCGGCCGTCCCGGCCGCATGTGGCAAGCGGGCAAGATGCCCGCAGTCCAGACAAAAGACTCGCTCCCTGACGGTCGCGGCTCTGATCCACGCCGCCTGATCAGCCGGAGCGATCTTGGTTAAGCGCTCCCTGACGGTCGCGGCTCTGATCCACGCCCCTCAGCGGCGGGCTCACGCGCCGCGTTCGCTCAAGAGCTTCCGAGCCAGGACCACAGCGCCCACGACGGGGTCATCGACCAGTCCGACGGGGCCGGGCGTGACTCCACAGGCACTCAGCTCTTTCAGGAAGCGTTCGCGGAACAACTCACTTCGCAACACCAGTCCGCCAGCCAGCGCGATCGGTACTCCATCGCGCGCGAGTCCGCCCGCGGTCACCGCGCCGACCGCTGTTCGTGCCAGTTCGTGCGTCTCTTGCTCGAAGATCGCCGTTGCGATGCGATCACCGGAAGCCGCTGCGTCCAGCACGACCGGAGCAAGCCCCGCGATATACGCCTTGTCCCACGATCCGCGATACACCGTGGGAATGAACTCACGCGGGTCGTTCGAGTCGAGCTTCTTCAGAAATGCGGCCAGAAGTGAAGTCGGTTCGCCAATGCCATCAGCAGCGCGACACGCAGCGCGCAGGCCAAGTTGCCCGAGCCGGAATGCGCTCCCCTCATCGCCGAGAAGATAGCCCCAACCGCCAGCTCGACCGGTCTTCCCCTGAGCATCGAGCGTGAAGGCAATCGAACCAGTACCAGCGATCACGGCCAGTCCCCAGCCGTTGGGTGTGCCCGCGGCGAAGAGCAGAGTCGCGTCGTTGGCGACCTTCAGCTTGTCCGATAGCTGAACGATGTCGGCCCAGCCTCGGATGACTTCAACGCCCTCGTCGAGGTCAACACCTGCCAGGCCAAGCACGGCAGCACCGACTTGCGCGCGTGTGACTCGTGCAGCGCGGAAAGCGCCCGCAACGGCCGTGTTCAACTCCTTCAGCGCGGCCGTCACGCCAACCGCCTGAATGTTCGACGGTCCGGCTTCGCCCCGGCCGATGGTCGTGCCGGTCTGCGAGTCGGCCAACACAGCCGCGGTGTTCGTCGCCCCGCCATCAATGCCCAGGACGAGATGAGAGAGTTTCGTTGCAGGCATGTCGTTCCCAGAATCTCGGTCGGGTGAGCCTCAGGTGTGATTTCCAGCCCGCTCCCTTGCGGTCGCGGCCCGTTTCTCCAGAAAGTCGAAGCGCTCAACGAGCCGCGACCGCAAGGGAGCGGTTGATTTCCGACAAGGGCACTCCATCCACTGGCTCGCGGTTCGCCAAGACAACCTCACTTCTTCTTCGCATCCTTGACGTACTTATTGAACCACTCAATCTGTTCGTAGAGCACATGGCCGATGGATTCACGAGCCGCGTAGCCGTGATCTTCGTGCGGCAACAGCACCAACCGCACCGTTCCGCCGGTGCCGCGCATCGCAGCGAACATGCGCTCGCTTTGCACCGTGAACGTGCCGGAGTTGCTATCCGCGGCACCGTGAATGAGCAACAGCGGTTCCTTGATCTTGTCCGCGTGGTTGAACGGAGACATTTTTCCGTACACCTGTGGGGCCTCCCAGAAAGTCCGGCGTTCGTTCTGGAAACCGAAGGGCGTGAGTGTGCGGTTGTAAGCCCCGCTGCGGCCGATTCCAGCGCGGAACAGATCCGAATGAGCCAGCAAGTTCGCCGTCATGAACGCGCCATAACTGTGACCCATCACCCCCACGCGGTCCTTGTCGATGCCAAACTCAGCGGCCTTATCTATCGCGGCGGATGCATTGGCCACGAGTTGCTCGGCGAACGTATCGTTGGCCGTTTCGGGAGGCCCGACGACCGGCATCGACACTTCCATCACCGCATAGCCTTGCGTGAGGAAGAACAGGTGCGAGACGCCGGTCACGGTTGTGAATCGGTGAGGAGAACCGAGCACTTGCCCGGCCGTATCCGTTGATGCGAATTCAACCGGGTACGCGTAGAACACCGCGGGCACCTTGTCTCCTTCCTTGTGGCCCGGTGGCAGGTGCAGCGTGAATGAGATCACCGTACCATCCGCTCGCTTGGTGGTCACGAGTTGCTTCTTCGCCTTGCGAAGCTCCGGTGCTGGGTCGGTGTTCTTGGTCAGTTGCTTCTCGTGCATCCCGTCGCGGTAGAAGTAATTGGGCGGCTCGGTGGGTGATTCGCGTCGGATGAGCAACTTCGTGCCGCTCACGTTCAACACACGCACCACGTCTTCATATACCCCTTCACCGCAGTGGAAGATTCGCTCGGATTTGTTGGTTTGCAGATCGTATTTGTCGAGGAACGGCCGGTCTCCCTTGGGTGTTGCACCATCACCACTCAGGTAGAACGTATCACCGGCCGGATCGCCCGCGGTGCGAATGACCGCGTGCCCGCTCGGTAACTGGCGCAACACCGGCGAGCCGGGGTCTGCGTAATAATCTTGCACGGATCGGTCGAAGAGCAGTTTCGGTTCGGCTCCGAGAATGGCCGTGGTCGAGGCAAGGAACGTTCGGCCCCATTTCCGGTCACGATCGTAGTCTCGAATGAGCATCCGGTTGCCGTTGGGGAAGAAATCCAGCCCCGCGAACCGGTGTTGGAGTTTGAGCAGTGTTGTTGAGAGCAGATTCTGGCCGTTTGCTCCCATGGTGGCCGTGTGAACGGCGTCTCGATGCGGAACTTTCTTCTTGGGGTCGCCGTCGTCGAGTGCTTCCACCCAGATGAGCGAGTGAGGAACGGTCGGTATCCAGCGGATCGCACGCGGGCCGGTTGGCACGCCTTCAATGGGTATCTTGTCCTGAAGCGGCGAGTCCGCGACCGTTGTGAACTTCGTCCCGTCGGCTTTGAACACTTCCACCGTGCGCGGGAACAAATAGTAAGGATGCAGGTACGAGAACGGTTTGTTCACACGAGTCATCAGGATGAATTCGCCGTCCGGCGATGGATCGGAACCGATGATAATTGCCGGCTTGCCAATCGGGTGAATGCCGGGCTTGTCAGGTTCGCCATCGACGATTGCCAGTTGAGACATGCAGTAGTAACCGAACAGAGCCACATCGTGCGGATCCTTGAGAAGATCCTGGAAGGTGCGAACCGGAGCCGCTTTTCCTCCGCTTTCCTGAACGATTGGACCGGCCGGAGCGCTGGGCGGTTCGGGCGGTCCTCCTCGAAACTCCGGGATCATTTGCACGAGCAGCGATCGGCTATCGGGCATCCACTGAACCGCCTGACCGATGGCCGCGTTCACCGTCACGCGCTTCAGCTTCTCAAGCTTCGCGGAAGCGAGTTCATACACCCACAACTCGATCCCCGCGTCTGTCGTGTTGAGCACCGCGAACCGCTTGCCGTCTGGCGACCAGAGAGGGAAGCCGAATTTGCTCTTCTCAGGAAGCGGAATTGCCTTCGCCTCGCCTCCGGTGACCGGCATGAGCGAAAGGCCGGTGACTCGTGGAGGCCGGACGGAGCCATTGGTCTTCGGATTGATGCGCAGCCCCGCGAGCTTCACCATTGGTGCCGCGACTTCTTCGATGGACGGGTAACGCGTGGTTTGCACCAGAAGCAAGTTCTCACCGGTCGGGCTGATGGATAGCCCCGGCGGCACAGGCGCATCGAGGATGTCGATGACCGCTTGTGGCGGCTTCTGGTAGCTTTCCTGCCCGAACGCATCGACGGAAATTGTCACTGCGAACACTCCGCAGATGAGTATGCGAAACATGAGCTGCCCTCCCGAACGTCGTTCAGGCAGTGTACCCGACAGAACGCCGAGCGTATACTGATGCGCGAATCGCAAACACACCAAACCCCACTCCCATCATGAAACTATCCCACATTGTCGCAACGCTTGCGATTGTTGTGCTTCCGTCTTTTGCCCATGCACAAGACAAGCCGGTCGTCCTTGAAGGTGGCGATGGCCCCGGCAAGGGGAAGCACATCGTTCTTCTGAGCGGCGATCAGGAGTATCGCTCCGAAGAAACGATCCCCCAGTTGGCGAAGATTCTCTCCAAACATCACGGCTTCAAGTGTACGGTCCTCTTCACGGTGGACCCCAAAGACGGAACTGTCAACCCCACCATCAACAACGTGCCCGGTCTCGAAGCTCTCAAGAACGCGGACCTCCTGATTATCTTCACGCGATTCCTGAACCTGCCGGATGAGCAGATGCAGCACATCGTGGACTACGTGGCTGCTGGCAAGCCGGTTGTGGGGCTTCGCACCTCAACACACGCCTTCAACATTCCAAAGGACCGCAAGTTCGCGAAGTTTTCGTGGAATTACGGAGGCGCGGATTACAAGCAGGGGTTCGGCAAGCAAGTGCTGGGAGAGACGTGGGTGAACCATCACGGCGCACACGGCAAGGAAGGGACTCGCGGAATCGTGGTCAAGGGTCAGGAGAAGCATCCGATCCTCAAAGGCATCAAGCCCGGCGACATCTTCGGCACCACCGACGTTTACACCGTGAACTTGCCACTCCCCGGCGACAGCACGCCAATCGTTCTGGGCGAAGTCACGGAGACGTTGAAACCGGACTCGCCCGCGCTGAAGGGAAAGAAGAACGATCCGATGATGCCGGTGGCGTGGACGAAGACTTATAAGGGCGAACTGGCGCGGAGTACAACCGGCCGCGTATTCACGACCACAATGGGAGCGTCTCAGGATTTCGCGTTCGAGGGCACGCGCCGAATGATCGTCAACGGCTGCTTCTGGGCGATTGGGTTGGAGGAGAAGATTGCTGACAAGACGAACGCGGACATCGTGGGCGAGTTCAAGCCGACCCCGTTCAAGTTCAAGAAGAACGAGGAGTGGAAACCGGGCGTCAAGCCCGCGGATTTGTTCAAGTAAGAATGTCGTTCTCTGTGGAGCGCGGGCGTCCCACCCGCTTTTCCCAGCGGCCAAGATGACCGCGCTCCACGGAGAACGACCCGGCTCAACGGCCGGAACGCGCTCAGTCCTTCTTCTTCGGAGGCTCTTTCTTCGAGCCGGGCCAGCCGCCTCCGCTGGGCCAGATCCACGGTCCTCCACCGGGCCAGTATTGCCAACCACCCGGACCACCGATGAAGCCAAAGCCGGGAAACTCGGGCCGTCCGGGGTGCTTGGCGCTGTCGGCGATCTTCTTTGCGTTCTCTTTCCCCTCGCTGTCGCCCAACTTCTCGCACACGGCGAACAGAGCCGCGCAGGTTATCACCAGCCATTCGCGATTCGGTCCCCGAACTTCCGACCGCTCCACGACCAGACGTAACTCGTCAACCGACTCATTGAGCACTGCGCGTGCATCGGGTAGTTCCTCCTGCGCGGTCAGCACGGCCGCGAGCCGGAGCCGGGCGAACGCCAGTTCGAGGTGTCCGTGCGGTGGCCGCTTGGATTGCTCCGTCGATGTGTAGGCAGTGATGGCATCTCGATAAGCGGATTCCGCGCCGGAGTTATTGCCAGCCAGTTCGCGCGTTCGACCCAGAGAGAAGTTGACCGACCCAGTTAGCCACGAACGCCCGCTCGCCAGGTTCGCGGCCAGCCGAAATGGTTCCTCGCGGTCGGCGGGGAACGCTCCGGGAGGCGCGATCAGGTAGGTTATCACCAGTTCGGTCCGCATGGCTTCATTCGTGGGGAACTTCTGGACCAGTGCCTCCAGAAGTGTCACCGCGCGGTTGTAGGCGGCCAGCGCCTTGTCCGGCCGCTTGAGCAGCACGTTCGCTTCGCACACGCGACGAGACGCCTTCGCCGCTTCGAACTGAAGTCGCGTGTTCGTCGCGTTCTCCTTGTTCTGCTCGGCGAACTTGTCGTAGAACTCGAGGATCGCTTCCAGAACCGCAGCCTTATCCGCCGCGAGTTCAAACCCAAAACCACGATCGGGCAACATTCCGCGCGCAATCGCGAACGCTGCAACTTCCACCACAGGCGCTCCGCGATCCGGCCCGCCCGGTCCGCGATCGGGTCCGCGAATAAACATGGGAGGCAACGGTACACCAAGCCCTTGCCGGCCAGTTCCGCTGGTGGCTTCAAACACCTTCTCGAATGCCTCGAGCGAGAGCTTCAAGTTCGCTTCCAGCCGCGCGGACATCTGCTGAGCATCGGTTTTCGCGCGTTCCGCATCGGCCTTTGCCTGTTCGGCTTGCACGCGCAGATGATCCGCATCCTTTCTGCGCTCCTCCGCGTGACCGAGCGCGTCGTTGACTTGGGCGTAACCGACCCAGCCCGCGACGGCTGCCAGAACCAGAGCCGCAATCGTTGTCGCGGTGAGACTCGCAAGAGCGGGATTTCGCCGACACCAGCGCCAGGCGTGCGAAAGCGGTGAAATTCGCCGCGCCTTGATCGGTCGATCTTCGAGAAACGCGAGTAGGTCGTGAGTAAGTTCGCGGGCATCGGAGTAACGGTGAGCCGGATCGCGAGCCATCGCCTTGAGCACAATCGTTTCCAGATCGCGCGGAATGTTCGGGTTGATTTGTCGTGGTGGTGGAGGATCGGTATCCGCAACCTGCTTGACGAGCCGTGCGAGGCTATCGGCCGCATACGGCGGTTCGAGCGTGAGCAGTTCATAAAGCGTTGCGCCCAGCCCATAGACATCGCTTCTGGGATCGGCGTTCCCGGCGAGGCACTCGGGGGGAATGTATTGCAGCGTGCCGAGAATGTCGCCGGTCGCGGTCAGCCCCTCGGTGTTCACCATCTTCGCCAAACCGAAGTCGGTGACCCACACAACGCCCGAATCCAGAATCAGGTTGCCCGGTTTCACATCGCGATGAAGCACGCCGTGCTTGTGCGCGTAGTGCAACGCATCGGCCGCCTGCAAACCAACCTCGGCGACGAAACGCCAGTCTCCGTACTCGGGCGATCCCGACACTGGCTCGCTCACATCGAACGCGGTTGCGGCTTCTCCGGTGTCCGCATCATGCTTGCGGTTGACGATGGTGTCTCGGTTGCTTGCGCCAGCCTCGTTCCTCTGCTTTCGCCACTGTTTCACAACAGCATGAAGCCCGTGGCCGGGGATCAGTTGCATGACGTAGTACGGCAACCCGTCCTGCTCACCGACACCGAACACCGGCACGATGTTCGTGTGGTGGAGCTTCGCCGCGGTCTGAGCTTCTCGGATGAAGCGTTCTCGGCGCGTGGCATCGAGTTGCGCGTGCCGCGCCAGTACCTTCAGAGCCACCCGGCGATCAAGCGATTCCTGCACCGCCTCGAACACAACGCCCATTCCGCCTCGACCGAGTTCACGCACGATGCGAAAGTCGCCCAGACGGTCGGGGAGCGATTTCTCTTCCACTCCAACGGGCCGGCGGAACCGTTTGAGCATTTCCATCTGAGCGACGGCGGGCAGAAGCTCCTTCAACTGATCGGCGTGATCGGGGTGGGCGTTGGCGTAATCGCTGACGGAAGGATGTTCTCCGCGCCGAAGCCGATCGGCGAACTCCTCGGCCAGCACATCTACCGGATCGCGGTCATCAGAGGGGGGCATGAGAAGCTTGCCTTTCTCAGCCTGAAAGGCTGTGACAGCGTAGCCTGGGGCAACCAACAGATTTCAAACGTTGCGTGTGATTCTGTTGGAAGTATTGGCGGAGCGGCAGTTTGTGGTCGAAAATGGTCCGCACGATTCG
>JAKEEV010000598.1 GCA_022616395.1 Planctomycetia bacterium
GGATGAACTCTCCGCACCAGAGCAGGATTATCTCGACGTGTTGAGCGATCTGGTCGAAGCCTACGAAGAGGAAACCGTGCCTATCAAGCCGGTGGGCGACGCGGAGGTGCTCCGCTTTCTGATCGAGGCGAAGGGTGTCACGCAGGCCGAGGCCGCGAAGCAAGCCGGTATCGCTGAATCAACCATCTCCGAAGTGCTCGCGGGCAAGCGGAAGCTCAACCGCACACAGATCGGCAAACTCGCACGCTACTTCCACGTTTCACCAAGCGCGTTTGTGTTCGCGAAGTGAGGTCGGCCATTTGGCGGCCCGAAGGGTCGCGCTTCCTCAGCCCCGGCCAACGGCCGGGGTCCAGGTGATCGACACGATTGCGGCCTGAAGGGCCGCGCTCCGAACACCGAGAAATGGAGCGCGGCCCTCCAGGCCGCATTGTGGTTGTTGGCATCTTCCACCCCGGCCGTTGGCCGGGGCTGAGGAAGCCCGGCCCTTCGGGCCTCATTCCCTCCACGTCTCACCGGGCGCGTTCGCGGTGTGAGTGCAACCGGGCGCCTTCGCGGAATGAGCGCGAACGCATCACCGCTTACGGTTTCACCCACAGGAAGAGGCCGATGGTGCCGATGCAGCCGCTGTCGTTGAACTCGGTCCCGCCCTTGTCGTTGAATCGCTTGCCGTGGATGCCGATGACGAATTGGCCGTCGCCGCGGCGCAGGTCCTCTTGTGGCGGCTTGCGGGTCTGCTCACCGTGCCAGTCGCTGAGATAGAAGTCGTCCGCAATCAAATGCTTCTCGCCGCGACGCATGAACGTGAAACAGATTCCCTCGATCGCGCCGCCGCCCTTTATCCGGATTCCGCCAATCGCGTAGCCATCGCGGGCCTTGACGGTTGTTATGGGGTTCTTTGTTCGGCCGTAAGCCGTCCCAAACTGTTCGCCCTTGGCGGTCAGCCAGATGGGGCGGAGATAGGTGACGACGGCGGTGTCGGGGACTTTTCCCAGCCCGACCTGAAAGCCGATCAGGATTGCCCCGTCCTCCCGGTAATCGCGGTAGTCGATGTTCGCGAAAAAGCCGCCCTCTGGCTCGGTGCTCGTGACGCCGGGCTTGAGACCCGGAGGGTCCAGCGGCATGGGGGTGAGCGGTTGGAGTTTCTGGGGAGGGTTCGGCTGAGAGTTCGGCGGAATGGGGTTGACCGGTTGGGGTGTCGGAGGAACGTTGAACCCACCATTGCCACCGCGATGGTCGTGTACCTCAACGTTGTCCTGGTTCCGCGCCGCTCTTCGCTCTGCCCTGAGGAAGACGACGACAATGGCGATGCCAATGAACAACATGACACTCAGGGCGCTACCGATCATCGCTCCCATCGATTGGGATTGGCTTCTTCGTGGTTTTCTCGCCATGTCGTTCACCGGTTGGGTGAGAGTGTTTCCAGAATGGTTCTATCGTCCCAGAGCGTCTCGGCCAACGCGAGTTCGTCCTCTGGAAAGCGGGAGTTTGCGATTCCCCGCTGTAGAATACGAGTAGACCCACTCATTCACTGGAGCGATCACATGCCTCCCATGACCATGACCGAGAAGATTCTGGCCCGTGCCAGCGGCAAGAGCGCTGTTGCGCCCGGAGATAACGTGTGGGTGAATGTCGATGTGCTCATGACTCACGATGTCTGCGGGCCGGGCACATTCGGCATCTTCTACAAGCACTTTGGCAAGGATGCGAAAGTGTGGGACAGGGAGAAGGTAGTCATCATCCCGGACCACTACATCTTCACGAAGGAC
>JAKEEV010000599.1 GCA_022616395.1 Planctomycetia bacterium
AAGAGCAAGATCCCTCCCTGACGGTCGCGGCTCTGAAAAGCCTGCTTCTGAAGTAGGTGCCGCTTGCTGAGCGGCACTGAAAGACAGTCCGCCCCGGCAGGGCGGACCTACTTCTGCTTCAATAAGCCAGTCCGAACTGGACGAACAGCCCTTCGAGCGAGAGGTTCGCGGGTCGAGTAATCACCGAACCCTGCGTCACGTCATCCGTGAAGCGCGGACGCTCGAAGACTCCTTCCCAGTGCGCGATTTCGTAACCGGCCCGGATCGACACCGAGCGGTATTGCCAGCCTCCTCCGATGGCGATTGTTCCCACCGGCACAATTTTCCTCACGTTGTACTGCGTGTTGATGTAGGTCGTTGCTCCGTTGTCGTTGGTCTCGATGAGCCTGTTGTCGCAACGCCCCGTAAGCAGCGCGAAACTCGCTCGCGAGTAGAAGTGGAAGCCCCAACAGCCGACAAGAACCGCTTCTCCACTGATGAGTGGCCCGAAGCCCTGAAAGCGCGACCGTGAGAACACCGCGGACCGACGAGCGTCCGGCCCGCCATCGTAGAAGGCGTTGAGGGTCTGCCTCAGGTCCGCGAAGCGGAAGCCGCCCATCGTCCGCACGGCGAAGTTATCCGCCAGCACAAAGCGCCGACCGGCGGTTCCGTCGAAGAGCTGGTAATCGAGGTCCGCGTTGCCGGTCGCGGTGAGGGCGCGGTTGACCAACCCCGGCCGCGTGAGTGTCGGGAAGAGGAACTGCCCGGTTGGTGCGAAGAACGCCCGGTCGTCGGTCTGACCGGTGAAGTACGTGTACGTGAACGCGTTCTCCCACCTTCCGCTGAACCGATAGCCAATCTCTCCGCGGACGCCCGTGCCGAGATCGTACTTCAGCGATTCGATTGGCCCGGTGGTCGCGAGTGCAACGGGACCGTTGGGAATCACGAAATCAAAATCGCTCATGCGCGGACGCATCAGCAAGAACTCAGCGGAACCGTAGAACCCTTTGTGATCGGTGACGAACGGTTCGAGGTAACCGGGAACGTGGTGTTCGCCGTGTTCGCCGGGTTCGCACGGCTCGCAGTGACCGTGGTAACCGTGGAGACCGTTGTGACCGGCGTGGTGTGGGTCAGGAGGAGGAAGAAGATCGGCGAAACCGTGCGGTGTGAGATCCTTCACCGGTGTCTCGGTCGCGTAGGAGAGCGTCCGAATCGCGGAGGGAGAACCGGTGCCCGAAACGGGTTGAGCGGGCGCCGTTTTTGTCGGAGGCGGAGGAGCAACGGATGGCACCAGGGGCGAAGGAACTGCCGTGTGCGCGGATGACGTCGCGGGCGCTGATGGCATCGTGGGCGCGGGCGCGGTGATGGGAGGCATTACAGGAGGAGGAAGCGAGCCGCCCGCTTCAATGGCAGCCTGGATCGCTGGCGGAAGCGGCGCGGGCGCGGATACTGGAGCAGGAGCGGCGGCAGACGTTGGCGCGGGTGCGGCTACCGGTACCAATGCAGGCGCGGGAGCGGATGGCCCGCTCATCTTACTCATTCCTCCGCGACCGTCTGTGGTTGCGGGGTTGGTCCCGGTTGCGGGAGTTACCGAACCCGCGGGACCGCCCAGACCTCCCGATCCTGGCGGGAAGAATGCCGGTGACGCTTTCGGTTGCGCCGCGACTGACGCGGGCATCCCTGCGATGGTGATAGTGGCGAATAACCTGACAACTCGTGCCCACGTGCGTCCCTGCGCCATGGCCGACTCCCCCGAAACAGCGAGCGCGACAAACCCCATTTCGCGGGGCATTTAGCGGGGAAGCCCAAAGGAAACAAGCCCGATTTTGGGAACGAGGTTCGGAGTTCTTCGCAGGGCGAGTGTGAATAATTCAGGTAGCCCCTTGACAGGAGGGAAGCGCTGCGGCTAGCATTTCATCGCTTTAATAATTTCCGCCATTCCAGGGGCGGACATTGTGCGCAAGACTCAACTCATCGTTCTGTTCGTCGTGGGCGCG
>JAKEEV010000600.1 GCA_022616395.1 Planctomycetia bacterium
CTCCGTCGCTGACGCTTCCGGCTCCGATTCAGAAAACTCCGTCGCTGACGCTTCCGGCTCCGATTCAGAAAACTCCGTCGCTGACGCTTCCGGCTCCGATTGTTCCGTAATCTGACCGGAGTGTCGGAGAGAACCGTTCATGCCTCACAAGCCGTCTCGACTCGCCCGCTGGTTTCCGAAACTCGTTGGGTTGATCGCGGTTGCACGCGACCGCCGCCGACCCGCCTCCACGCGCCGATTCGCCATCGCGGAAGTGATTCTGTTTCCGCTTTCGGTGCTTACCGTGGCGGGGTTGGTTGTGTTCGCGCTCGCGCGGATCGCGTTCGGCGTGACGGTGCCCGATGGGTGGCTGAAGGTGGCTCTGACAATGCTCTCGTCGGGCGCAGTGGGCTATCTCACGAACTACGTCGCGGTACGGATGCTCTTCGAGCCGTACTCTGTGGAAGGTTCACACTGGCTGCGTGCGATCACGCTCGGCTGGTGGAGGCTGGGGCTTGTTCCCGCGCGACAAAAGGAACTGGCGAAGATAGCGGGCGCTCAGATTGCGAGGTTACTTCCCCCGAAAACAGTCGCCGATGAACTCACTCGCCTGCTTGCGATCGCTCTTGATGATTCAGAGTTCCGATTGCAGTTCGCCCGCGCTCTGGCTCCGGCAGTGCGTGAAGCAGCTCCGGAGTTAGTCAAGCACTTCGCACCGGAGGTCGTCTCGCTTCTTGGCAGAGCGACCACCAACGGCCTCACACGCGAGAACCTGCGTGCGTTCTACGATAAAGCTGTCGAGCCGCTTCTGGCGGATGCTCGCATCCGCGACCGACTCGCCGATGGACTGGTTCACGCACTTCGCGAACACACTCCCGTACTGATCTCCTTCGCCCGCGCTGCGCTGGAACGATACCAGGAAGCATCCGAAAGCGGAGTGACTCGATTCTTCCGCTCCGCGGTCGTGAACATCGGGGAAGCGGTCGGCGCGATTGACTGGCAGGACATCGAATCGAGCATCCACCATCAACTGGAAACTCACGAGAGCCGCGAACAACTCCTGGCTCTGTTCACCCGTCTGGTCGAACAGGTGCGAGAGAACTTCGAGAGCACGGAGTTCGCCGGAGTGGCCGATCAATTCCGCGCCGCGACGAGCGAGTTCGTGAGGCAGTTCGCGGAGAAGTTCCTGACGGACGAGTTGCCCACGGAATTTACCCGGCTGGCGGAATCGGATGACTTCTGGCACTGGCTGGCTCACGACGGACTCGACAGGTTCAAGCCGGCGGTGCTGGCGTGGCTCAACGCGGGCGGAGTGAAGTGGTTGGCGGAGAAGTTTGACGTTTCCGGTCGCGTGGAAGCCGCGATCTGCGCTCTGGATGTGCCCGCGGTCCACGCAATGGTGGACGCGGTCGC
>JAKEEV010000601.1 GCA_022616395.1 Planctomycetia bacterium
CCCTTCGGGGCGAAAAAACTCCCCCATTCCAAAATCAATCCGCTTCCGCGGTGTCTCCTCCACGGAGACCGTACTTCGCAACTGCTTCAAACAACCGCCCCTCGAATGCGACCGCCCGCGCCATTATCTCTGGTGTGACTTCCAGTGTCGTCAGCGATTGAGTTTCCTTCATGCCGAGCGCTTCGAGGAGCGTCATTCCCATATGGTGCTTCTCTCGCGGCGTGAAGTAAGTGAATGCCAGCCGCAGTGACGGCAAGGCTTCCAGAAACTCTTCATCTGCGAACGCGACGAGCAATTCGTCGATGCTCTTGATGAGTTCGCGGTGCCGCTGAACGACTTCCCGCGCGAGTGCAAAGAGGCCCGTGAGGAAATCACCGAGCGAATCGGGATTTGCGAAGAAGAGCAGTTGCGTGCGGACGTGTGCGGTGTCCGATTCGCCGAGGGTCCACATCGCGCCCATCGCGGCCCCGCGCACAAGCGGGCGTTGTTGCTTCTCCGCGCTCACGCGCTGGAAGACGCTCACAAACTCTGTGCGATCAAGCGAAAGCGAACCGCAACAGCGCTCGAAGGTGTCGAGCAGCGCGCGAACGCCGGAGAGCAGTTCGCGGTCCCGGCCGGCCACTTGACCGAGGCTTTCAAGAAGCCACAACCCGCGTGTGTAGGTTTCGTGGAAGAGACCGGCGAGATCGCTTCTGCCTGCGGTCTGCAACACCTGATCGTGAACGAAAAGATAGAGCAGGTGGCCGAGCGATTTCGTCACGGTGAAGAAGTCACTATCGCCGCGAATGAGCGCTGCGAGCCGTTGAAGGAACGTGTCGGCCAGTTCCGGCAAGCCCGCGAGCGACGCATCAAGCAGAAGCAGCGCGGCTTTCTCCGCGTCTCGTTCGCAACTCGTGGAGCGCTCAATTAGTCTCGCGGAAGTGGCGTCGGAGAGTGTTGGTCCGTAGCGCGCGGCTTCCACTGCGGTCGCGTCGAAGTCCGGCGTCCAGCGGATGCGCCACTGTTCCCACACTTCCGCCATGTCGTCTCGCGCAACAAGATCAGTTCCGCCGGTGCGGTCGAAGCCCGCGACTCCCAGAATGCGTAAGCGGTGCATCAGTCGGCTGCGCAAGCGGTCGTCTTCAACGTGCAAATCGAGTTCAACCTCGCGCTCCTTCTTCTCTGGTTCGAGCTTGAACTGAGCGAGTTGCTGCTTCAAGTCTTCGACCAGAGGAGGAAGGATCGTGCCCTCCGCCAGCAGCCCGCGTTCGCCTCCTCGAAAGACTTCATGCACCGCGTCGATAAGTGGGTGACCAATTCCGTAAGCACGTTCTTCCTTGATGAGCGCGCCGATGATGCCGTCGAGCAGGTCTCCGCGCCAGACACTCGGATGGCCTCTCAATTGAGCCAGTCCGCTTGCGGTGGTCTCGGCCGCGATCAGATCCGCGGCCGAAATCGGCTGCCCGCGCTTGCGGAGCATCTTCACCACTTGCGCGAGCAATGTTCGATGACTTGCGCCCTTTGCGCGCTGAGAGTCGAGCCACACCTGATGGTAGAAGCCGGGGTTGGGCATCCCGGCATCGTACCCGCGAAGGCTGTCGAGTCGCTCGTAGGAATACGGTGTCAGTGCGATGCCATGTTCGCCCTCAACGTTGGGCAAAGGTTCCGTCTTTTGTGGCTTGTCGCGAAGCAGTTCACACAGAGCGGAACTGTGATAGCCGCCGGTGACTACGAGAATCCGCCCCTTGAACTCCGTCATTGCCCGGCGAACGTGTTCCGCCATGAACGCTTCGCGCCGGCGATCCGATTCCGAAACTGTTTCGTCGAGCAGCCGGCAGTGCAAGCAGAAGTTGTGACAGCGGCGGAGGAATTCTGTCAACTCCACATCGGGATCAAGCTCGAAAAACGTGTCCCAGAGCGCATCGAAGTTCTCGACGCCGATCTGTCGGCAGAGGCGCGACACATACTCGCTTCTGCTCATTCCGCGATCCGCGTAGCGGTTGCTCACATCATCCACTTGAGCGATCTCGGCCCACGGCATGTCGATGAAACGCGCCACTGCCTTCAATTCCTTCGCCACTGTCAGCGCTTGCCATTCGGGTGAATAGATACAGAAGGGGTGATATGCTCCTCGACGCTTCTCGCCGAGTCGGACGAAACTGTAGATCGCGATGGGGAGCCGGTGCGGGAGGTAAAGTTCGTGTAGACGGTCGTTGAAGTCTGATGGCCCTTCGATGAGAACGGCGTCGGGACGGAGTTGCTTCGCCAACTCTCCCACGCGGCGGGCGCACGCGGGTGAATGGTGCCTCACCGGGAAGAAGACAACTCGCGCGTCGAGGTCGCACAACTCTTCTATCACTGGAGGTATGTCCTCGCCTCGTAGTAATCGGGCCAGGCGCGTTTCTTGCGGCCCTTGACCACGTGGTTGAAGTAATGCTCCAGTTTCTTCAGATCGTCCGGCGCGTCCTTGAGCGCGGAACCAACGAGATGCTGAACCAGATGCGTCGGTTCCACCTCGCTTGAGCCGTAGTAGTAAGCGTGAATGCTGGCCGCGTAAGCGGTGGAGACGGCCTCCGCGGTGCTCATCGCGGTTGTGAGCGGTTCGAGCGCCTTGCCGTCTTCGGTTTTCCCGGTGCGCAGTTCGTGGAAGGTCGTGACCAGCAGTTCCACGACATCGGGCTTCAGAGCAATGGGGATTTCCGCGCGCTTCAGAAGCTTATCTGTTTCGCGCTGAACCAGAGCCATCTCGTCTTTGAGATCATTGATGGGCTGAACCGTCTCGAAGTTGAATCGGCGCTTCAGCGCCGCCGACATTTCGTTCACGCCGCGGTCGCGTGTGTTGGCAGTCGCGATTACGTTGAAGCCGGTCTTCGCGTAGAGCGTGCGTCCCGGTCCTTCGAGTTCGGGAATGCTCATTACGCGGTCGCTGAGGATCGACAGTAGGACATCTTGTATCTCGAGGGGGCAGCGCGTGATTTCTTCAAAGCGAACGATCTTCCCTTCGAGCATTCCGCGATGGATCGGGGCCGGCACCAGCGACCGCTCGCTCGGTCCTTCCGCCAGGAGCAGCGCGTAGTTCCACGAATACTTGATGTTGTCCTCGGTGGTGCCCGCGCTTCCTTGAATCGTGAACGTGGAATCGCCACTGATAGCCGCAGCGAGAAGTTCGCTGAGGTAACTCTTCGCGGTGCCCGGTTCGCCAATGAGCATCAGCCCGCGATTGGTCGCGAGTGCCACAATCGCGCGCTCAAGGAAGGCTCGACTGCCGACGAACTTCGGCTGCAAGCCAAGTTCCTCGTCTCCCAGCACGAAACGCAAGACGGATTGCGGCGTGAGCCGCCAGCCCTTCGGTCGCGGTTTGTCTTTGTCCTTCGCCGCGAGTTTGTCGAGTTCGTCGGCGTACAGAATCTCGGCGGCCGGCCGCTGAAGGTCGGTCGCCTTGCCGTTATTGGTGGGAGCGGGAGCGGATTTCTCTGCGGGCTTCTTGGCCATCTTGCGTATCCGAGTGCAGAAGCAACCGCTCCCTTGCGGTCGCGGCTCGTTAATCTGCTTGCAATCGTAGCGTCCTAACGAGCCGCGACCGCAAGGGAGCGGTTGAAATTCATTAGTGGCGTTAACGTAGCCCGCCGCTGAGTAGCGGGCTACTTTGGGCGGGCTACTCTGCGATCACTTCGCTTTCGCGGCGAGCGTACTCAAGTCGTTGATCACTTCGCTCAGCGCGACCGGATCGACCTGGCCGAGTTCCGTTCGCTTCTCGTTGTAAGCGTAGGTTGCAGGCCCGCGAATGTGATCGACGAAGTAACAGTTCTCGAAGGTGATCGTCTCGTTCGGGTCGATGTAACCAAAGCCGACCGAGCCCTCGTAGTTGACGACCGCGGTCACGTTGCAGCCGGGGAACGGCTTGGAGTGTTCGTGGAAGCTCCCGCCATCGCCTCCGTATCCGCGAACCCAGCCCAAGTTTTCCAGTCCGAACACTAAACTCGGTGCAGGCAGAGTAACCCCCGCGAATCGAGTCAGTTCCAGTGCGTTCTCCTCGTCCTTTTCGAGCCGGAAGATGCTGCGGCCGAGTTGCGGGAACGGAGGAACGATCTCGTAGTCGCTGAAGATTTCCCCCCACGCGGACTTTTGCTCATCAGAGAGGTGTAGCGGGTGAACGATGCCCACCGTGTCGAGTTCCTTGAGCTTGAACTCGCCATCGTTCGGATCGGCGAAACTCTGGTCTTCGGTAACGCGGAAGGTTGCGCTCAACCTGCCGCTCTTGTCGTAGCCGCCCCAGAGGACGAGCCTCACAAGGTTAATCATCAGCGGATGCTTCACCAGCAGCGTCTGGAAGTCGTCGATCGGCCATCGGCGCCCGGTGACCATCGCCTGTTCGAGTCGGTGAGCCTGAATCTTCGCCACTTCCTTGATCTGCTTCTTCATCAACTTCCACGCGGCGACGGCTTCATTCGCTTTGGGCGCGTCGTCCTTCGTGCCGGGCTTGGGTAGGTCGGTCTTCACCTTCCCGTCGGCATCTTTAATCATCGGCTTCATTTCGGGGCCGAGCACGAAGCGGAACTGTCGCGGGCCGAAGTCGAAGATGCGATTTCCGCGCTCGTCGAGATCGCAATCGGGCACGACGCGGTCTTCCAACTGTGCGCGTGTGAGTCCTTTCTCCTTCGCGATTGCCTCCATCGCCTCGGTTGCTTTCTGTTTCAGCCCCTTGAACTTCAACTTCTGCGAGATGCCGTTGAGTTGCATGAGCGCAAGATCCGAGCCGATCGCGCGGAGACATTCGAGGCCGAACACCGCGCGCTGGTGCTGACTTTCTCCCGGCCAGTTGCGGATCAGAGGCGTGATCTTCAGCGCGGAGCCATCGCCACCGAATAGCCCGATACTCCCCATCGCCCACTTCTCCTTGGAAGGCGTCTCCTCGCCCTGCCAGAGCTGAAAGAGCTTCCAGGCGAACGCATCAAGCGAATCCGCGCTGGCTTCTGCCTTCACCGCGACCACCAGCGGATCGGGCTTGCTCGGCGTGCTGCGCTGAAGTGCTTCGAGAACCGCAGTTGCCTGAGCATCGCTCAGTCGATGCTCGTTCACGAGGATCTTCGGCAACGAACTCAGGTCGATCCACCCCGGCAGCTTGCTCTTCTTCGCCTTCGCCGCGGTCTCGAACGCGGTCTTGAGCTTCGCGGGTGTGGTCTTGTCGTCAAGCAGCGGGTATTCCTTCTCGACCACATCGAGCACGTTCTTGCGAACCGCTTCCGCGACTTCGGGCTTGGCGGTCTTCAGGCATTCGCGAATGAACCCCTCGTGTCCCTTCTTCTTGGCTTCGCGCAGAAACTCAGCGGCTCCATCGGCGACCTTTCCGCGACCAGCTACCGTGGAAAGCAACCCCGCGATGGCGTTGCCGGTGTTCTCGTCGAGCCACTTGCGAGCTTCGCTCGGGGCCTTGGAGTTGATCTTGAGTTCCATCATGTGAGGAGCGGCTTCGGGTGCCTTGACACGCGCAAACTCCCGGATGAGTCTCGCGCGATCATCCTTGCGCGCTTCGGCGAGGATGTTCTCGCAAGCGTAATCCAGCCCGGCGAACTCGGTGAGAGCCAGCCACGCACGCATAAACTCCGGCGTGTGCAAAGCCAGCTTGAGCCGGCGCATTTCGCTTTCGATCAACTGCGGACTTCCCAAACCAAAAACGATGCGCTGCGTTTGGTGGTAGTAAGAGTGATCCCATCCGCTCGCGGAGTAGTGCTTGTCCGGGATTGCCCGCACCACCGCGAATATCTCGTCGGGCATCCCGATGAGAGCTGCGATGAAGAACGCCATCGGTGGCCGCTTGTAGTAATCGGTCGGCCAGTCTTTCGGATCGATGAGCGGGCGGAGACTGTCGGTAAGCCCCTTCAACTCGTTGGCGTCCAGATACGGGAAGACGTAGCGCGTGAATTCGCTCAGTGCGATTGTTCCCGCTTCCCAGTGAGTGCCCATTACGGTTTCGTTCTGAAGCAACTCGACAGCATCGGGGCCATCGAAGAGGTTGAAGAGCGCTCGAATCGCCATCGCGGGCTGGAATCTCGTGCAACTCTTCATTCGCTTGATTGCATCCTCCACCTCGACTTTGCCGGTGATGTCCTTCTCTTTCATCTTGTCCGCGATTTCCGCTGGAGTCAGTTTCTCCAGGTTGTCGGTCATCGCCAGGAACCAGAAGTGTGCTTCCTGAGCGGTTAGTGATGGCTCAAGGTTGGCCTCGCTCCAGTTGACCCAGCCGTAAGAGCTTTTCTTGATCTTGGAGAGGCGCTTGCGGCACTCCTCGAAGTTGAAGGGCTTCGGTTCCGGCTTCTTGAGCGTCTGGCGCTTGCGCCACGTCGCCCAGGCGTAATCTTCGGGAGCGAGTTCAATCGTGTGAGTCACGATGGGAGTCGGCGCTTGCTGTGTGAGTGTTGCTGCGGGAGGCTCGGGCGCAGACGCGGGAGGCTCCACGGCCGCTTCCGAGACCGGCTCCGTCTTCTCGGCTTTCCCCTTCTTCTTGGTCGGCTCCATTGCCGTTGGCGTGCTGACTGGTTCAGCGGTCGGCTTGGTCGTGGAGACGGGATCGACCGGGGTCTTGGTTTGTTCGACGTAACCCTTCTTGACCTTCTCCGCGATGAGCTTCTCGTAAGACTTCTTCGCTTCGTCTTCCGAGGTGAAGTCTTTGGTCTGAGTTTGTCCGGTGGTGCCGATTTTCCCGAAGTTCACCGTGTGCGATTTACCGCTGAGTTCAATCGTCCAGAACTTGTGCGACTTCCCTTCACTGAATTGAAATTCGCGTCGGCTCATGGGTGCATCTCACTCGCCGATGCCAGGAAGCACCGGTGATTGAAAAGGAGAAGAGCGAACAGTTGATTAGGAAACTACCAAGACTGTGCGCTCTCCTCCAGGGAAAACGCAATGTGAGTGAGAACGTAAACGGCCGAACGGATTACCTAATCCGTCCGGCCGTTTGCATTCGTGAGTTCCTGTAGCCGGCCTCACAGAGGCCGGGCCAACGAAGACCGGCCTCACAGAGGCCGGCTACAAAAGACCGGCCTCGCGGAGGCTGGCTACAAAAGCTCGTGAGTTGTTCAACCGAGCTTCGTTATCACTTCATCGTCAGTGCCTCACGACGGAGGTACTCTTCGTGAGGTTACGCCAGAATGCCCTTCACGATGGTGCCATGCACATCGGTCAGGCGGAAGTCGCGTCCGCTGTAGCGGAACGTGAGGCGTTCGTGGTCGATTCCCAGGAGGTGAAGGATGGTCGCGTGCAGATCGTGAGCATGAACTCGACCTTCAACCGCGTCGATGCCGAGTTCGTCCGTTGATCCGTGAATGTGCCCGCATTTCACTCCACCGCCAGCCACCCACATGGAAAACCCGCGGCTATGGTGATCGCGCCCGGTAGCTCCTTCGCTCGTTGGCGTGCGACCGAATTCGCCGCCCCAGATAACAAGCGTATCGTCCCACAATCCGCGTGCCTTCAGGTCGGTGAGAAGAGCTGAGATGGGCTTGTCGCTCTTGCCCGCGTGGTTGCGGTGGAGCTTGATGTCCTTGTGGTCGTCCCACGGCTGGTTGTTGCCGTAGTAGATTTGAACCACTCGCACGCCCTTCTCGGTCAGTCTGCGTGCAATCAAACACGCATCGGCGAACTCGCCCCTTCCGTACTGATCGCGAACTTTCATCGGCTCCTTCGAGAGATCAAATACATCCAGCCCCTCGAACTGCATCCGGTAGGCCAGCTCAAGTGCCTCGATGCGAGCATCAAGTTGTGTATCGGGTCCGCGATCAGCCTTGTGCAACTCGTTCATCGCCTTGAGCAGTTCGAGTTGCTTGCGCTGTTCATCCGGCGGAAGCCGGTTCTCCAAATAGCGAATGACAGTCTTTGGGTCGATGGTCTTGTTGTTGATGTGCGTCCCTTGATAGACCGCCGGCAAGAAACTGTTGCTCCACAGTTGCGGCCCAACGACGGGCTTGCCGGGGCAAAGCACGATGAAGCCGGGCAAGTTCTGGTTCTCTGTGCCCAGGCCGTAAGTGAGCCAGCTTCCGAGGCTCGGCCGGATTGGCTGAACGTTCCCGGAGTTCATCAGAAGCAGAGCGCGCTCGTGAGCCGGTGTCTCGTGGTGCATCGAACGAATCACGCAGATGTCGTCGATGTGCTTCGCGACTTCCGGGAACAGTTCGCTCACCTCGATGCCGCTCTTGCCGTACTTGCGGAAGGCAAACGGCGACTTCATCAACTTGCCCTTCGCCCGATCCACTTTCCGCTGCGCGGGCGGCTCCTTGCCGTCGAGCTTCTCCAGTTCGGGCTTCGGGTCGAAGGTATCAACGTGACTTGGCCCACCATTCATGAACAGGAAGATGACGCCCTGGACCTTCGCCGCGAAGTGTCCGGCCTTCGGCGAAAGCGGTCCGCCTGGCGAGCCGAGGGTGTTAACCCCCGGATTGGCGAACGCATCACTCGCCAGCACGCTGGCCAGTCCGACTGAGCCAAACCCCGCTCCGGTTCGGCGAAGCATCTCGCGCCGAGACATTCCCAATGCGGAATTCGGAATGCGCAATGCGGAATCAGAAGTCATCTGAGGTACTCCCGGCAAGTGTTCTTCCGCTCTGCTATCTTGGTTTTCAGCCCGAAGGGCTGGGACAGCTTAGCCTGGGGAGCCCCAGGTTCGCAATCGTGTTTGTCTTCCAGGCTGAAAGCCTGGGACAACGCCTGAGGCTTTCAGCCTGCCCGTTCATTTTCGCTTTCAACCCAGGGCGTTGCCCTGGGCTATGTTGTCACAGCCCTTCGGGCTGAAAAGAACGACTGGAACGACACTATCCTTTCCCAAGGCGAACCTTTTCGGTGAACCTGCCCAATCAGTCGATGAACGCGAACTCATTGGCTGCGAGCAACACCTGTGCGTACTTTTCCCATGCATCGGTTCCGCCAGCGGCGAGGAAGTCTTTACCGAGCTTCATTTCGCGGTCGGTTGGCAGTCGGCCGTAGGCGAGCAAAAACGCGGTGCGGATGCGGGCCTCGTCGTCTGATGCGCTGGCAGTCACGCGCTCCGCGAACGCCTTCGCCTGCTTCTCCATGAACGGGCTATTGAGCACGAAGAGTTGTTGCAGAGGAACGCTCGTCACCGGTCGGCGGTCGCTGGTCAA
>JAKEEV010000602.1 GCA_022616395.1 Planctomycetia bacterium
CCACTCTTTCCAAACTCCGACACACATGTTCCCGTTCAGCAGCCAACCCACGCCGCCAAACATCTTCTTCTCGGTGATGTTCTTCTTGCGATCAAACTCGCTTCGCACGCGTGCGGCCAGGTCTTCATCGAATGGCATGACAATTCCCTCCTGGTGAACGATTGTTCTGTACCCGGAGGGCAAAGACGTGTCAACCGCGACTCTCAACCGCCAGCACATCCACCGCGTCGCCAACCGCGACTTCGCCGCTGGTCACGACGCGAGCGAGCACACCGAGTCGGCCCTTCGCCTGTTGCTTCGGCTTGTCCTGAATCATCTCGAAGCGAGCACAGCCGGTGCGCGGAATGCCGATCTCGATTACCGCGGTGCCAAGCTTGAGGCGAGCGCCTTTGACCAGCGCGGAAGGATCGAGGCCCGCGAGTACGATCTGCTCTCCGAGTTCGCCCGGCGCGGTCTTGAAGCCTTCCGCGTTCAAGTCCGCCAGCATCTCCGCGCGCATCACGTTGAGTTGTCGATCCGTGGAACCGCCCTTCGCGTCGTTCTCGATACCCTGGAATTCCACAAGTTTGGCGAGCTGAAGCGGCACGCGGGCATAGTGGCTCTGTGGCCGCCGCGACTCTATATCTCGCGGGGTATAGACGATGCTCACAACTCGCGGGGTTGATGTCATATCATTTATTGTTTGTTGGGTGTCCAGCGCAGAATAGGTTCCTTCGCGGCCTTCGCTTCGTTCGGTCGGCTGACGATGTGCGTGTGAGGCGCGTTGCGAAGGAACTCCGGGTCTTCGTCCTTGATCTTCAGAAGAGCGTCGGCGAAGGCGTCGAGCGTTTCCTTGCTCTCGGTTTCGGTCGGCTCCATCATGAGGGCTTCCTTCACCACGAGCGGGAAGTACACGGTCGGCGCATGGAAGCCGTAATCGAGCAGCCGCTTGCACACGTCCATCGCCTTGATCTGCCGCTTGTGAAGAAGCGTGTGCGCGCTGGCGACGAACTCATGCATACACGGGCCGGTGTGCGGCACTTCGTATCCCTTCGATACACGAGTACGCAGGTAGTTTGCGTTCAACACGGCTTGCTCGCTTACCTTGCGAAGTCCGTCCGGGCCGAGTGTGCGGATGTAGGCATATCCGCGAAAGAGAATGCCGACGTTGCCGAAGAAGCTCCGCACGCGGCCGATGGACTTCGGCATGTCGAAGTTGAGTTTGAATCGCGCGCCGTCCTTCACCACAACCGGCGCGGGCAAGTACGGGGCGAGGAAGTCGCGCACCGCGATGGGTCCGCTTCCGGGACCGCCTCCGCCGTGCGGGCCGGTGAATGTTTTGTGAACGTTGTAGTGTTGCATATCCGCGCCGAAGTCGCCCGGCCGTGTGATGCCGAGAATGGCGTTCATGTTCGCGCCATCGAGATAGACAAGAGCGCCTTTGGAATGGAGTAGATCGGTAATGATCTTGATCTGCGTCTCAAATAGGCCGAGCGTGTTGGGATTGGTAATCATGAACACGCCGGTATCATCTCCGAGCTTGGATTTGAGGTCTTCTATATCAACAAGCCCATTTTTACCACTCTTGACGGTAACCGTATTGAATCCCGCGAGTGCCGCGCTCGCGGGGTTCGTTCCGTGTGCGGAATCAGGCACGAGAACCTTCCGCCGATGTGCTTGCCCCTTGTCGCGGAAGTACGCGGCGGCGACGAACAGAGCTGTGAGTTCGCCTTGTGCGCCCGCTGCCGGTTGCAGAGACACTGCGGACAATCCAGAGATTTCCGCGAGGAATTGCTGCATCTCAAAGAGGATTTCGAGCATTCCCTGCGTGGTATCATCATCCTGAAGGGGATGCAGACTTGCAAACCCCGGCAGCGCCGCGAGCCGCTCGTGCCTCTTGGGGTTGTACTTCATGGTGCATGACCCCAACGGGTAAAAGTTGGTGTCAATGCTCATGTTTCGCGCCGAGAGATTGATATAGTGCCGTATCAAATCAATCTCGCCGACCTCCGGCAATGGCGGCGGCTTCTCCGCGAGATGTTCTTGCGGAATCAGCGCACTGAGCGCGTGTGATGCTGGCACATCACACGCCGGCAGCTTGTGACACCGCCGCCCGGACTTGGAGAGTTCAAAGATCACTTCTGTGGATTGTGTGTTGTTCATATATCACTGAGGGCCGTTAGTGGTTGGGATCGTACTCGATGGAGTGGTTGGGGGCGCTGGCGGTGGGCCGAGATGAATACTGGCGATTAACATCACATCGACGATGTTCATCGTGCCGTCTTGGTCATAGGCAACGAGCGTGCGCCCATCCGGTGATACGAGCGCGAAATCGTGATGCGTCACCGGTACCGCTCGGCCTTCCGGTAAGTGGATCGTGAATGGCCGAAACGGTTTGGCCTGCAGTAATTCGCGTATTTGTTCGTGTCGCATGGTTGTTCTCTACGATGATGCCAGCAGTTCGTGACATCGCCAATCAGGGCGAGAGTTTGAAGACCACACTAGTCGATTGTGTACTTCACGACCCACCTCAGAAGGGGATATCTGATTCGCCCGAATGTCGCCGGTCACGACGGCCTCATGTCGTCGGTCACGAGATTAGCCCCTTCGCGCGGAGGATGCCTTCGGCCCACGCTTGCTGTTCTGGTGTCAGCGGCGGGTCGGGTTGCTTGCGGTCGTAGCGGGCAAGATCCGCGAGCGGGCCGTCGTCGTAGCAGCGGTCGAAGACAGTCTGAAGGTCGAGCATCACGGGCAGCACACCTTCATCGAGCGGAATCGGGATCGTCGGCAAACGGTCGGTCAGTTTGATCGGAGCGACGAAGTGCCGATGCGGGAGTTCGATGCTCGTCACACACACGTGGTAATCGAGTTCGGGTGCCGACGCCCGGAGCCGGCTTTCGGGCACGGACGTTGTGTGCGGCCCGCGGCGTAACAAGTCGATCTCCACCGAATTCACTCCGGCCGCTCGGTACTCGCCCTGTTTCTGTTGGTATGACGTTCGCCCGGTCTCCCCGGCCCGTTTATTCGCCAAACTGACGACCTCGATAGCGGTCACCAAGCGGTCGTCTTCGGCAGAAAGGATCTCCAGGTATGGTTCTTCGATCGGGTCGGAAACCGCATTCGCTTCGATCGCCCGTAGTCCTGCACTGGCAAACGCCGCCGCCGCGCTCCCGTCACCGGCCGGCCACGTTTCCGGCCCGAACACCCCGACATCTGGTTCGCGTTTCAACTGTGGATCGGCGTACACCCGGTTCGCGCCGGCCGCGATGTAGCCGCGCGGCAGGAGTTTCTTCAACGCCGCCTGAAGGTATGTAATCAGGTTGTTGTGCAGTGTGGGGAACACCATCGGGCGTTCCAGCCACGGGTCCATTCCCGGAAACGGTGACGGCATCGGAATCCCTCCGTTATAAGCTCGCCTTCAGCGCACTGGCCAGGCCGTCGATCTCGGTTTTCGTGCGCTGTTCGGTGACCGCGACCGAAATGCAGTTCGCCAGATTCGGATACCAGCGGCCCAGCGGCAAGCCCGCGTGATAGCCCGCGACGCGCAGTTTCGCGAGCAATTCCGGGACGTTCGAGTTCACCCGAAGTGTGAATTCCTTGACGAATGGCCTGTTGTGGAACTGCGGCTTCACGCCGGGAATCTCGCATAACTTCTCCATCGCGTAGTGTGCCTTGTGAACGCACAACTCCGCGGTCTCCTTCAAGCCTTGCGGGCCAAGCGCGCTCAGGAAGACTGCCGCACGCAGAGCGAGCAAACCCTGATTCGTGCAGATGTTGCTCGTCGCCTTCTCTCTGCGAATGTGTTGCTCGCGCGTTTGAAGTGTCAGCACCCAACAGCGCTTGCCGTTGCGGTCGGTCGTTTGCCCCACGAGCCGCCCAGGAATCTTCCGCAAGTATTCCGTCTCGTTGCGACACGTGAGAATGCCCAGGTACGGCCCGCCGTACTGAAGCGGTGTGCCTAGCCCCTGCCCTTCGGCCACCGCGATGTCCGCTCCGTAGTCGCCCGGTCGCTTCAGAACGCCCGCACAGATCGGATCGAAGCTCGCGATGAACACCGCGCCGACTTTTCGCGCTGATTCGCCGATGGCTTGCATCTCTTCGAGGTGGCCGAAGAAGTTGGGTGACTGCGCGATCACGCAGACGGTTGAATCGTTGGCCGACTTCTTCACATCGTCCGGATTCAGGAAGCCGTCGGGAGTGGGAAGCGTTCGCACGCGGCAGTTGAGGTTCGCGACGTAGGTTGTGAGCGTCTGTCTGTACTCTGGGTGAACGCTTTCGGCGACGAGAACTTCGCCGCTGCGCTGAGTGATGCCCAGAGCCATCAGCACGGCTTCCGCGACGCTTGAACCGCCTTCGTAGAGGCTCGCGTTGGCGACTTCCAGGCCGGTGAGTGCGCACATCAGCGACTGGTATTCAAAGATCGCTTGCAGCGTGCCCTGACTTGCTTCCGCCTGATAGGGCGTGTACTCGGTGTAGAACTCGCCGCGACCCGCGACCGCATCAACCACGCTCGGAACGAAATGATCGTAAGCTCCGCCGCCGAGGAAGCAGACCGCGTCAGACGCAGCTTGGTTCTTCGCCAAGAGCGAGCAGATGTGCGATTGAAGTTCCATCTCCGGCATTGCGGGCGGAATTGCAAGCGAGCGCTTGAGGCGCAACTCTGGTGGAATTCTGGCGAACAGATCTTCGAGGGAAGAAACCCCGATCGCGGCCAGCATCGCCTTCTGGTCGTCGGGAGTGTTAAGGACGTAAGGCACAGCGTTCTCCGATTGAAATGTGTGAGCGGTCAAGGATTCGGCGCGGTCGGCGCGGCTGGTGCAGCCGGTAGCGAGCGAACCCACTCGCCAAACCGACGGCGAATCGTGACAAAGTCGAGAGATACATCGTCAGCGAGCGCAAGGTAGCGGGGCACTTCAGTGATTGGAAGTGTCGGTAACGCGCGGCTGACAGACGATTCGCGGTAGGAGCCGTCTGGTTGGAGCAAGAGAACCGCGAGGCGTTCGCCGTTGTACCTCCAGACTTCGGGAATCTTGAACGCGGCATAGATCGGAAGCCGGTTCAACACCGTCCGGCTGACTTCGATCTTCACAGTGAGGTCTGGTGGCGGATCTTTGGTGAAGTCGATCTCGCGTGTACCGGCGACCTTCCCCCAATTCTGCACGTAGTAGCACTCATCTGGCTCGAACCCTTTCTCGAGATCGGCTCGCTTGTGAGTCATCCCTCCGCTTGGGAGGTAAGCTCCGCTCGTTTCCTCCAGCCAAACTTCGATCAACAGAGCGACGATCTTCTTGAGTCGCTCATGGGTGCTGCCGACAACCATGATTTCCATCTCCCCGCGGTCGAATGCGATCTTCACCCCCGCGCGGCCCGCATCGGTTCGAGCCTGAAGCAATTGTTCGTAGTCGGCGTACCGGACACCTCCCAGACTGAGCCGGAACCCCGGCTGGGCGTAGTCGAGCAGCGCAAGAAGTGCCTTCGTCTGCGGCGTCGGCGCTGACGCGGGCGTTGCTGGCGGCACAGTAGTTGTGTTCATGTGATCCTCCTTCCCGAATCAATGCCCTTCCGAGGCGAGTTGAGCTTCGTACTGCTCGGCGGTCAGCAGGTGGTCGAGTGTCGCGCCGGGCGCAAGCTTGATCTTCACCATCCAGCCCTTGCCGAACGGGTCGTCGTTCACGGGAGTCAGGTCCGCTTTGCGCTTCGTGGCTTTGTCGTCAAGCAAGAGTTCGTTTCGCTCGACAATGGTTCCATCAACCGGCGAATAGATGTCGGAAGTGGACTTCACCGATTCGATAATGCCAAGCGGCTGACCTTTGGTGAGCGCCGTTCCCACTGGCTTGAGTTCCAGATAGGTCGGTTCGGTGAGTTGCTCGATGGCGAACTTCGTGATGCCGAGAGTGACGATGTCGCCATCGAGCTTCGCCCACTCGTGGCTGGTCGCGTAACGCAGATCGGACGGGTTGCTCATGGTTACTCCTGGCGAGCGGGGGGCATAAGCCCCCTGATGGTCATCGAGGGGCACAAGCCCGTGATGAAAAGAGTTACTTCTTTCGCTTGTAGAACGGCAACTCCACGACGGTCGCATCCAGCGTTGATCCGCGGACGTCAATCAAGAGCTTGGTGCCGACAGTCGCGAGTTGCGGAGACACATACCCCATCGCCAGCGACTTGTCGGTCCACGGGCAAAAACTTCCGCTGGTGACGGTGCCGGCTGGTGTGTTGTCTGAAGCGAGAATCGCCGAGCCTTCGCGCGCAGCGCGCTTGCCGTCGATCTCCAGTCCGATGCGAACTGGCTGTGTCTTGTCCAGGGTTGCTTTTTGAAGTGCGGCTCGGCCGATGAACTCGCCCTTGTCGAGCTTCACCGCCCAACTCAATCTAGCCTCAATGGGATTGATGGTCTCGTTGAGTTCGTGACCGTAGAGAGGCATCGCGGCTTCAAGGCGCAGCGTGTCGCGTGCGCCCAATCCACACGGCACCGCGCCTTTCGCAATGAACTCTTCCCACAGCGTCACACCCATCACGTTCGGCACCATCACCTCGAAGCCGTCTTCACCCGTGTAACCCGTGCGGCTGACCACACAGCCCTTCTCCTTGTATCGCGTGGGCATCGCGAAGTAATACTTGAGTTTCGTCACATCGTCCACGAACATCCCGGCGACCAGTTCCACCGCCTTCGGACCTTGAATCGCGATCATCGTCGTGTCGAAGGTCTGATCTTGAATCTGGACGTTCAGCCCGGCTCGGTGAGTTTCCAGCCACTTCAAAATCTTCTCGCGGTTGCTCGCGTTGATGACCGCGGCGAACCCATACGGCCAGCGATACACGAGAATGTCGTCGAGAATGCCGCCATCGTCCTTGCACACCAGGCCATAGCGAACTTGCATATCCTTCATCGTCGCGACGGAGTTCGTGAACACTTTCTCCAACAGCGCGAGCGCATCGGGTCCGCCGAAGCTGAAGCGGGCCATGTGCGAAATGTCGAACAGCCCGGCCGCGCTTCGTACGGCCTTGTGTTCTGGCGCGATGCCGGTGTATTGAACGGGCATGTCCCAGCCGCCGAACGGCACCATGCGGGCCTTGTGGTAGTGCCACTGATAGAGCGGGGTGCGAAGGTTCGCCATGAGCACACCCTCGAAACTCTTTAAATAGACAGAGGGCGGCCCCGACGTGGAACCGCCCCGCCGGGATTATCGTACCCCGATGGTGTGCGAATTCCAGACGGACTGCACAACCGAGTTCGCGCTTCGCGGTAGGCGCGGGTAAACTTCTCGCATGTCCACCATCCATCTTGTTGTTGGGCCGCTGGGCGCGGATCGCCTCGCGCGGCTTGTTGCTGGTTATCGTGAAGTGACCGGCTTCGGCGCAGCGCTGTTCCTTGCGCGCACTCGGCGGCTCGCGGATGAAATCCGCCCGCGGCTCGTCACTGGCATTCTGCCTCAAGTGTTCGATTTGCAAGCATTCGCGGATGAACTGGTTCGCACGCACAACCCCGCGGTGCGCCCGCACTCGGACATCGACCGCCGACTGATGCTCGACGACATTCTCGCCGAGTTGCGAGACGAACGCGCGATGCCGTACTTCGCGCAAGTTGCCGATACACGCGGTTTCGCTTCCGGTGCCGGTGGCTATGTCGAAGAGTTGAAGGAAGCCGGTGTTGACCTTCGCGCGCTCTTGAAAGCAAGCCGCGGAGGTTCGCGCTACGAACAAGCCACGAAACTCTTCGACCGCTATCAGCGCAGGCTGGCGAAGAGGCATCGCTACGATCCGGTAGACCGACTTGGTCGAGCCGCGGAGTTGTGGGGCGCTGGGGTGCGCGAACCGTTCGCCCGCGTGCGTGCGGTGTTCGTCGCGGGCTTCCGCACGCTCGCTCCGTTCGAGCGCAAGTTGCTTGATGCGCTCCGCGACTCGGTCGAGCATTTCTGGATCGAACTTCCCGAAGGCGATGGCGAATGCTTCACCGGTTCGCGCGAACTGCGCGCATGGGCAAGCGGCGCGGTCGGCGAAGTGAGTTTGTTCGACCCCGGTCCGGAAGTGGAAGTGGTGGAAGCTCAGGCGAACCCCGCCCGCAAGGGCGGCGGGTCCACACAACCCACTGCCCTTGCGGGCGGGGTTCGCCTGATTGAAGCACCAGGCGATCTCGGCGAAGTGCGCCTGGTCGCGCGTCACATTCGCACGCTGTTGGCCGAAGGAACGCCGCCGGAGCGCGTGCTGGTCGTTGCTCGGAACTTCACACCGCCCGCAATCGAACTCTTCCGCGAAGTCTTCGATGAGTACGGCATTCCTCACGAAGCGGAAGGCGCGGAGACGCTGGCTCGCGTGCCTGCGGTTGCGTTCTTGCTTCGTGCCGTGAAACTCCCAGACGATGACTGGCCATTCGCTCCGCTCGCCGCGGTTCTGCGGAGCGCCTATTTCCGTCCAGCGTGGCCGGAAGGGCAGTCCGACCCCGAAGTGGCGGCGAAGTCCGAGACGCTTCTGCGAATGCTCGGTGAACCGCGTGGCCGCGAGGCGTATCTCGATGCGGTGCGCGCGTGGGAACACACTCCGCCCGACGCGCTCGAAGACGAACAGGCCGAAGAACGCGAGCGCCGAAAGAAACAACAACTCGCGGCCCGCTGTCGGCCATTCCTGGAGCGATTCTTCAAGGCGTGGGACCGCTTGAAGTCCAGCGGAACGGCTGAGGCGAGCGTTTCGCGCTTGAAGGCATTCACCGATGACATCGGGTTGTCACTCGTCGCGAAGGGTGAAGTTCGTGATCGCGAGGGATTGGCGCGCTTCTGGCGCGAACTCGACCGCTGGGCGAAGAACGAATCGGCAGACACACGAAAACCGCTGCGTCTGGAACGGTTTGCTCGCGTGCTTTCTTCGGTCGCCGCGGTGCCGTGTCGCGGGCGAAGTGCGCGCGATCCCGGTCGCGTGCGGTTGCTCTCCGCAGAGAACGCGGTCGGGCTGGAATGCGATTTCCTCTTCCTCATTCAACTCGGAGAAGGAAGCTGGCCGCGCCTGAGCGCCGCGGAATCGCTGCTCGACGACAACGAACGCGAACGACTCCGTAACGCCGGCTTTGAACTGCCCGACCCTTCCGCGCGGCTCGGCTCGGAGCAACTCCTCTTCCGAGAGTTGATCGCAGCACCGCAGCGCGGGCTTGTGCTCAGTTACGCTGCCGTGGATGAACAAGGGCAGCCGCTGTTGCCAAGCACCTTCCTCCGCGAACTCCTTGCAAGCGGAAACTCGATCGCAGTCACACGTCAGCGAATGTTGCTCGATGGCTACTTCACGCAGGTGCCGATGAGCGATGCCCAGGCGAGGGTGCAGTGGGCGCGAGAGGTTTTGGTGAACCGCGACCGCGAGGGAGCGGGTGAACTCTTCGACAACCTCTCGCGCGCCCAAGCCGCCGCGGATGCTCGCTTCCGTTCAGACACCTTCGGCTCGTTTGATGGCGTGTTGCGACACCCCGCTGTCACTGAGGAACTGGCGAAGCGGTTCGGTTCAGAGAAAGTCTTCAGCCCGACGGCTCTGGAAACGTATGTCGCGTGCCCGTTCCGCTTCTGGCTGGAACACGTGCTGAAGCTCGATCCGCTCGAAGACCCCGCGGAGGAAGTGGAACACACGCGGCGCGGGGCTGCGTTTCACCGCGCGCTGGCTCGCTTCCACAAGTGGGTGAACGAGAACGTTCCGCAAACGCTCGCTTCCGCGGAGTTGCCCGAAGCGATGACGGACGAACTT
Organism: Planctomycetia bacterium; assembly: GCA_022616395.1. GTDB lineage: Bacteria > Planctomycetota > Planctomycetia > Gemmatales > Gemmataceae > Gemmata. The sequence goes on from JAKEEV010000602.1 coordinate 9,700, forward strand.
CAGAGGCACATCGCGAAGGCCGTGGGCGAATACGCGGCCCGTGCTCCGAGCCGAGCCAGCCGCGAGTTGTGGCTACTCGAAGGCAAGCGGCTCGCGCGCGCTGCGGCACGCTATCGAGACCACTGGCACGAGTTCCGCAAGCCGTGGATGGAGAAAAAGTCAACGCCCGCCCCATTCGCGCTCGAAGCGGACTTCGGCGTGCCGGGCGAGAATGTGCCCGATCCGCTTGTGCTGACCGTTGGCAATGTGGAAGTGCGAATCGGAGGGCGCATTGATCGCGTCGATGTCGCGGAGGCGGGAGGAGAAACCGGCTTCTGGGTGATCGACTACAAGACGGGCCGCGCAACAAATTACTCCGCGTCGCAAGTGGAGAAGTTCGAGAAACTGCAACTGCCTCTTTACGCGCTCGCGGTGGAACGTGTGCTTCTGAAAGACAAACCTGCGCGGCCGCTGGGCTTGGCGTACTGGCTTGTCACCGACACCGGACACAAGCCGATGCTGCCTTCGGGCAAGCGCGCGGTGTTGTCGTGGCTCGCGGACCCCGCGAAGTGGCATCGCTTCCGTGAACAACTTGAATCGTGGGTCACAACGCTTGTGACTCACATCCGCGGCGGCGATTTCCCGCTCGCTCCGCGCTCGGAACACTGCACCGACACCTGCCCGTTCGGCCCGGTCTGCCGCATCGCCCAGAGCCGGCACACGGGGAAAGTGTTTCCGCTCGCGCTGCCGGTGTTGCCAAAGGAGAAGGACGCGAAGGCGGAGTGAGCGAGATCACACTGCGCTCCACTCCGCCTCCCGATAACCCACCTCCGTGAGCCACCAGGCGCGCACCTCGGGTTTCGCACCCGCGAGGCTGACGATCAGGTGAACGACAGTCTCGCCGTAGGTGTTTTGCTCCACGTCGCGGAGGCTTGGCACCGGTTCGGATGTTGGGTGCGAATGGTAAATCGCGAGCAACTCCAGGTTGTCTTTGCGCATCGCGCGGAACGCGGTGAACAGGTCGCGGGCGTTCGTTTCGTATCGCGTTGAGCTGTGTAAGTCGTTCGCGACGGTGAAACGCGCGGTCATCACGCCCACACCGTCCTCGATGTGACCCGCGAGCAACCCGCAACACTCGTTCGGCGCTTCAGAGCGCGCGTGCTCGATCACTTCTTCGAGCAGCAAGTCGGGAATCGTGAGTCGCGTGAAGGGAGGCATGGTTCGTGGTGCGTTTGAGATCACAGGGCTTCCGCCCTGTGCTACGAAAGACGGCCCCTCCGGGGCGAAAGTCCGTCGCTGACGCTTCCGGCTCCGATTGTCTTCGCCGCAGAGCGGCCGGCTGACGTAGCACAGGGCGGAAGCCCTGTGAACTTTCGTCGCGTTTCGTAATCCTATCTTCGTCCACGTGCGAGGAACACAGAATGACCACCGTTGCCGACTTAAAGGGCCAGACCGTCGCGTTCGCCGCAAGCGGCGGCCTTGACTCTTGCACCATCACCAAATGGCTCGCTGAAAACGGCGTGAAAGTCGTTTGCTTCACCGCGGACATCGGGCAGCCGGACGAAACCGACTTCGGCGAAATCGAAAAACGCATGCGCGCTTGTGGCGCGGCTGACTATGTCGCCATTCCGCTGCACGACATGATCGCGGAGAGCGGCGTTGAAGTGATTCAGTTTCAGGCGAAGTACGAAGGAGCGTACTGGAACACTACCGGCATCGGTCGGCACGTCATCGTAGCGGGGATGATTCCCGAAATGAAGAAACGCGGCATCAAGGTACTCAGTCACGGCGCGACCGGCCGCGGAAACGATCAGGTGCGGTTCCAGTTGTGTACGAACATGCTCGCGCCGGAATTCACGGTGTCTGCACCCTGGAGAGATGACGCGTTCTTGAAGAAGTTCCGCGGGCGCTCCGAGATGATCGACTACTGCGTCTCGCACAAACTGCCCATCAAGGCGAGCAAGGACGCGCCTTATTCCACCGATGCGAACCTGCTCGGCCTCACGCACGAAGCGGGTAAGCTCGAACACCTCACGACAAGTCCGTGGTTCGTCACGCCCGGAATGGGAGTGCTTCCCAAAGACGCGCCCAATGCGCCCGAGACAGTGAGCGTGCGCTTCGAGAAGGGCCGACCGGTCGCGTTCAATGGCAAGCCGACAACCGCGTTTCAAGCGATTCAGCAAGCGAACGCGCTCGGAGGCAAGCACGCGGTCGGAATCTGCACGCATCTGGTCGAGAACCGATTCGTGGGCATCAAGAGTCGCGGAGTGTACGAAGCGCCGGGCATGGAACTGATCGGCAGCGCGTATGCCTTTCTCCTTCAACTGATTCTGGATCGCCGAAGCCGCGAACTGTTCGATCAACTGTCGCTGTTCGTCGCCAAGCAGATTTACCAGGGCTACGGCTTCGATCTGGGAACACATCTTGCGCGCTCCGCCATCGCGCCCATCAACGCGCTGGCCACCGGCACCATTAAACTGAAACTCTACAAGGGCCTCGCGGAATTCGAATCTGCTGAGGACGTGCCTCAGCAGATGTACTCCGAAGCGAACGCGAGCATGGAGGCGATTGGCTCGTTCGACCACGCCGATAGCGAAGGCTTCCTGCGCGTGCTGCAAGTCAGCGCGCGCGCGCTGGCCGCGAACAAACAGGTGATTCCGCCCGCGTGGGCCGTGAAGTAGGACAGGCATCTTGCCTGTCCGAAGCAATGACAGGCTGGAAGCCTGTCCTACAACATGTGGAACCTCCTCACTTCACAGCAAGCGGTTTGCATCGAGTCGGGCGGCACGATTCGCACCGATTCGCGTCCGAGTGCGTTGTTGTCCGGGTCGTTTAACCCACTGCATCACGGGCACCTCTCGCTTGCCGCGGCGGCCGCGAAGCACTTGGGCGTTGAGGTTCACTTTGAGATCAGCATCACCAACGCGGACAAGCCGGAATTGCCGCGCGAGGAAGTGGACCGGCGTGTGTCGCAGTTCGCGACCGTCGGGCCGGTGTGGGTCACTCGTGCCGCGACCTTCGTGAAGAAAGCGGAACTGTTTCCCGGTGCCGCGTTCGTGTTGGGCTGGGATACGGCGGTTCGGGTGCTCGATCCGAAGTATTACGGAGGCGAAGTCGAACGCGACTTGGCGCTTCTCACGGTCTTGGAGAGCGGGAGCAAGTTTGTGGTTGGTGGCCGGCTCGATGCGACGGGCGCGTTTCGCGTGTGGGAAGCGATCGGGCTTTCCGCGGAGTTCGATCCGCTCTTCGTGACATTGACGGAAGCAGACTTCCGCGCCGATGTGTCGAGTACCGTGTTACGCAACAAAGCCCGCGGGTAGTATCCGCGGGCTTCGGTGTTGGTGAACCGCGACCGTGAGGGAGCGGGTTACCCCGTAGTGTCTCAGTTTGCTGTAGCCGGGGTCTGCGACCCCGGACCGGCCTCACTACAAAAAGCCAAACTCAGACACTACCGGTTACCCACCGACCTTGCGGTCGGAGTTCGCCTCACCCCACAACTAACTTCATCTGAACGGTGCCAATCTGGACCACATCACCGGGGCGGAGAACGCGCGGTTGCCCCGCGTGAATTCGGACACCGTTAACCCACGTTCCATTGAGGCTGTTGAGGTCTTCGATCAGCATGTTGCCCTTGTCGAACGTGACGGCCGCGTGCTGACGCGAGCACCAGATTTGTTCGGGTGTTTCCTGATTGAACAGGTCGATGTCCACGGGCTTATCCGCGAACCGGCCCACCGTGTTGCGGCCTTCGTAGATGGGATATTCCACGCTGATTTTGACTCCGCGCAGCACAACCAGCTTGGCCTTGAGAGACGGA
>JAKEEV010000603.1 GCA_022616395.1 Planctomycetia bacterium
CCGACCGATTGGCTGCATACCCACCACGGTGGACGGGAAAGTCGGCGAATACATCCCGAACGTGTCCACCACGTACGAGATGGATGGCTCGTCCTATACGGTCCGCTACGAGCCTCCGGTGAAGGGGAAGAATGGCCGACCATCCTCGCTGATCATCCACACCCCCGTGGAGACCAAAGGCGAGTTCCAGATCGTCGTCGAGACGTGGTTCGACAAGCTCTGTAAGCGGTTCGGACTGGCGAGGGAAATTGAGACCGGCGATGACTCGTTCGATGAGCAGTGCTACATCCGCACCGATATGGAGGAGTTCACCAAAGCATACCTCAGCGATCCGGTGAAGCGCGTCGCGATTGTCGATCTGCGCCGATTTGGATTCAACAGCGTCTCGGTGGATGATGGGGATGTGTCCGTGATCTGGAGCGGGTTCGATCCTCTCAAGCACGACCAGCCGAACCTTGTGGAAGATGTCGCGGCTCGACTGATACTTCTGGCGCGAAATCTGCCGGCTCATCAACCGGAGTTTGAACACCGCACCGGCCAGCATCGCAAGATGTGGCAGGCGGTGTGTTGGCTCGGTCTTGTGGCTTACGCACTGACTATCTTCTCGCTCATCGCGTTCACGCCGGTTGTCACGTTCGATCTGCTCCTCCGCGCTGCGCCGGTGTTGCTCCTTGGGTTCCCGTTGTTCGCGTTCGTCTCCGCGCTGTTGCTCAGTGGAACCTCAACGTCTCACTACAAGTGGGGCGGGTTGATGCTCGGTTCGCTCATCCTTTTGCCGCTTGGCAGTGCTGGCTCCGTCGCGCTTCTCAACGGGCTATTGGATTCGTCCCAGCCAGTCACGCACACCGCGGTCATCACCGAAAAGTACACGTCGCGATCCAAGAACAAGACGCGCTATCACGTCCGCTGCGAGTCCTGGCGCAAGCCGGGCGAAACGCTCTCGTATCAGATCAGTTCAGCGGAGTACGGCGCGGTTGTCCCGCGACTCTCGCGGATGATGGTCACAACACACGCGGGCGGGTTAGGGATCGAGTGGCAGAAGTCCAGACAGGTGGTTCTCAACCCGCCAAAACCCTGAGCTGGTCCTGAAAGTAGTAGGCACACTCCGTGTGCCGTTGACTTTCTCTTTCAGCAGAAGAACGGCACCTGCGTTTGCCTACCACTTTCACAGACCTGAGAATTTGGCTGGTGAACTCCCGCGGAACGTGGTAAAGATTGGATGCAAGGATAACGAATACACGGGAAGTGCCCGTTCATATCGGGCGGACGTTCCAAGGGTGCCCCATGACCCGGATGACGCGTGAGTTTTCGCTGGTCTTGCTTGGCGCTGGCCTCATGACCGCGGGCTACTTCATGTGGCCGGAAGAGGACTTCGAGAAGCGGGCCGAGGAACAGGCCAAACAGCGAGTCGGCGGTCGGACTCACACCGGCGCGTTCTTGCTGTTTGTCCACACCGGAGGCGGATCGTACGCTTCCGGCTCGAAGTCGCCCGCAATGGGTAGCGTCTCTCGTGGCGGTTTCGGTTCCATCGGCGGTCGCGTTGGCGGCGGAATCGGCGGCTGATTGCTCTGGTTCTCGGCGAACGGCCGGCGTGAGCCGGCTGGTGAAACAACCGTCGGCCTCACGGCTCGACGCTCACCAGCCGCCTCATGCCGGCCGTTCAGCATCCGTGTTGCGCTCTTGCATCCCACCAGCTGGCTCACGCCGGCCGTTCGCCATACGGAGGGGTTTCCGTGAGACGCCTCACCATCGATCCTCGCCCCAACTGGCAAAAGCGAGTCGAGGAATACGGGCTGTTCTACCACACCCTCCGAGACGAACCGTACTGGGACGAAACCGCCTGTTACCAGTTCACCAATTACGAGATCGACACAATCGAACTGGCGACCCAGACACTGCACGAGATGTGCATGGAACTGGTGCAGGAAGTGATCGACAAGCGGATGTTCGGGCTGTTCTACATCCCGCAGGAGTTCGAGGAGTTCGTCATTCGGTCGTGGGAAGCACGCGAGCCATCCGTTTACGGTCGGTTCGATCTGGCCTTCGATGGCGTCTCCTCCCCGCGAATGCTCGAATACAACGCGGACACTCCCACAGCCCTTGTGGAGGCCGCGGTCGCTCAGTGGTTCTGGCTGAAAGATGTTGACGAACGCGGAGATCAGTTCAACAGCATCCACGAACGCCTGATTGATGCCTGGAAGCATGTGCTTGAAGTCGATGGCGGGCCGATTCACTTCGCCTCGCTCACGGATGAACTCAACACACCCGAAGACTACATCACCGCCGAGTACATGCGAGACACCGCGATCCAGGCGGGAGCAAAAACCTGCTTCATTCCCATTCGCGACATCGGTTGGAATCACCCTCAGCGGTCATTCGTGGACAACACCGGCTTCCCCATTCACCGCTGCTTCAAGCTCTACCCGTGGGAGTGGTTGGTCAAGGAAGAATTCGGTCCACAACTTCTGATGGGGCAGACAAAGTGGGTCGAGCCGGCGTGGAAGATGATCCTCAGTTGTAAGAGCATCCTACCGCTGCTCCACGAACGCCACCCGAATAGCCCGTTTCTCCTGCCCGCGTCATTCGATCCGCTTCAGAGCGGTAACTACGTGAAGAAGCCGATTCACGGCCGCGAAGGCGCAAACATCGAAGTCGTCCTGGGGGGAAAGCTGGCACACAGAACCGATGGAGAATATGGCGGGCCATACATCTATCAGCAGTTCGCCAAAGAACTCAAGCCACACGATGGCCGGTATCCCGTGCTGGGAAGCTGGATCGTCAACGGCGTGGCGTGCGGCATGGGCATCCGCGAAGACAGCTCGCTCGTCACCGGTAACACGAGCCGCTTCGTTCCGCATCAGATGGTCGGTTAGTCTCAACAGTCAGCAGTAATCAGTGATCAGTGATCGGCAATCAGTGAACAGTCATCAATCATCGAGTCAGAAGGCGTGAGGCTTCATCCCACCTGATGCCTCATCACGGATGACTGATGACTGTTCACTGATTACCGATCACTGATCACTGATTACTCCGGTGGAAGTTCACATGGGCACCACATTCAACTTCGACGAACTCGACCAGCCCACTCACGACTACCTGATGGCGGTGCGCGATAGTGACGGGTCGGGCGCGCCGGGCGTGTTCGTTTCCAGCACTGATAACTTGCCGGGGTGTGGGTGTATCGCGGGGCCGATTATTATTGTCGTGACGTTGCTCGCAACGCTGACGACATGGTTTGGCATTATCTTCGATGACCCAATCCGAGTCGCGTTCCTTCAGACGGGCTTTTTGGTGCTGGGTGTCTGGCTGTTTCTGGCGGCGTTCCGCGGAACCAATAAGGGCGGACGTAAGATGGCCGGCTGCTGGGTGTATGCCGACCCGCTCCACCTGTATCAAGCGTTCCGCGAACAGATCACCATCACCCCAATCCAGGATGTTCACGAGGCGAACTTCACGCACAACTACAACAACGGCAACTACCAGAACAGCGTCGTGAACGTCTCGCTGAGCAATAATCAGGCGGCCTCGGTCACGCTGAACAACGAGGCGCGCGCTGAGCAAATGGTGGTGTTTCTCAACTACATCGCCTGGGCACGCGGACCCGAAGGTGGCGCGCGTGCCAATTACTCCCCGGCCACCCTCGGAGCACTGGCGAAGTATGTCTCCCGACACGATCACGAACCGCTCGATGCCGATAGCAACATCAACCTGAACCTGCTTGAACTCGACATTGACCATGTGCCCGAAGCGCCGATGCGCGAAGGGCGGGCGCTCCCGTCGGTATTCCCCTATATCTTGTTGCTCATCTTTGGCGTATCGTGCTTCTTCATCATGAAGGAGTTGAACACGGTTCTGCGCGACGACGCGATTTACGACTCGGTGATGAAGGAACCCTATGTCGAACCCCGATACCTGCGGGCGTACCTGCTCGACGAGCGAAACACTCGCCATCGCGAAGCCGTGACGGAGAGACTCTCGAAGTTCTACACCATGCCAATCGATCACGTCACGAAAAACGCCCAGCACAAGCCGCTGGGAGGTGGGATGGTCAAAGTGCTCGAATCACTGCAAACGACCAACCAGCCAGTCATATCAATCCATTTCATCGAGATGGAATCGCCTCTGGGCAAGCAGGGCGGAAAGCCCGCACGCGAGACCAAGTTACGCACGCTCTTCGCCGACGGAGTCAATCACGCCTTCAGCGCGTTCATGCCGGCCGTTCAGCCGCCACCGGGGATTGTGTTCACCGATCCGCAACCGGTTGGCGCTCAGTTGATCGCCTTCGTTGCGAAGCCCGACGACGCCCAGGAGGTGCATTTCGACATCTCATATGCGATCAAGTCCGCGGAGAAAAACCGGTATCGGATCGAGGCGTTCGTCATCATCCGCGCCGACATCGAGAAGCCCCCTGTGGTCACGGATCGATTCAGCGTTCCGGGTACGTTTACCCAGGCCGAACTCGATACCGTCGCGCTGACGAAGTTCAAGGAAGCATTGATCGCCAACCTGATCGGCTCCGCTCCCGATGGCAAACCCCTCGGCGCGCCGAAGTAGTCAAGGCTCTGAGCTACACTGTCACTCGAATCGAATTGCATGGAGTTGAGTTTTTAAGACCCCTCACCCGCCGTTACGACTGACGCGAAGCGCGTCAGTCTACGGCGACCTCGGCCCGCTCCTGCGGGGAGAGGTCACCGCTATCGCGGAGCGCTTCGCGCTAGCCAGAGCGGAGGGGAGGGGTCTTCACACTTCCCACGTCGATCGCGCACCTCGACAGAGCAACACGCTCTACTTTCACCCCACTACAACACCCACCAGCACGTCGTAGCCCGCGTGTGCGCCGACCGCGATGCCGAATCCGCGCGCCACGAAGAGCACCGTGAAGTACAGCCCAGCCGCGGTGCGGAAGACGAAGTAATCCGCGCGCATCGGCTCGCCGTATGGTCCGATGTGGTGAGCTGCTGCAAACGCAACGGCGGCAGCGCACGCGGCCAGCAACACCGCGAGAACTTTCGGGACTCGCAACACGCGCAACAGCACCACCAACCCACCGAAAAGCCCCAACCGGAATAGCACTTCCTCGTAGATTCCCGCTCCGATGAAGGTGAGGATTTGCCCTACCGGTGCGGTTTGCACCGTGATTTGGAACTTGATTCCCAGCCCGTCGATGATCGGCCCAAAGTTTCGACTGAACTGCCACAGCCCGATCGCGAACAGCACACTCTCGAAGGCCATCCCGAACCACGCGGTGATCGGGTCTTCAGGTCGGTCGGCCCACTTCCACCAACTCCAGACCAGCATCACACACAGCACCACGGCCGGAGCAACAAGCACATGCCCCGCGCCGAACACATCGAACGCCCATCGCAACCATGCATCCGCTCCGTTACGCAATCGCGCGGACTGATCGCCACCGAGCCACAACACACCGCCCTCGTATGCGGCCAGCAGCGGCAACAGGAACAGGAAACACGGCCAGGGATGACGGGTGGAAGCAAGATAGGTGCTCATGGTGATCCCGATTTACATGCAGAGCATTTTCCGAGCGACCGCGCACAACACAGTCTGCGTGAAGAAAGGCCGGCGAAGCGGCTGGAGGACGGGTTTCCAGAGCGCGTCCACGATCGGATGGAACAGCGGCCGAAGTAACCGCCACCAGAGCGGTCGCTTGTGTGTTGTGAGTCGGTTGGGCAAGTACCCCTGAAACTCGACTTCCAGTGGCTCAAACCCGTGGCTTAACAAGAGCGAAGATAGACCCCGCTTGGTGTAGAGCCGCCGATGGTAATCCTTCCTCCTGGACCGTCTGCTCCATTCCACCCACGAGTACGCGTGTGGGAGATAAGTAATCACCAACGGCCCATCGGGGCGCAGGACGCGATAGAGTTCCTTGAGCGCCTCGCCATCCATCGCGGTATGTTCGAGCACTCCCGATGCGACAATCGCATCGAACCGGTTAGCCGAATAGGGGAGATTCAGTGGGTTGGTGAGCTGCGTGTACTCTGCTCGGGCGGAGCCGCGGAACACTGGGAACGCGGATTGCGCCGCGAAATCACAGGCGTGCAGCTCAATTGATTCGCCGAACCAATTGCGGAGCAAACACGAGTCTGGACCGTGATTGCACCCCCAGTCGAGGATCGATTGGTGTGGTTTGAGGTGCCGGACATACCACTCGAACACGTTGACGTGATGGAGGACAGTTGCCGGGTGCGCATGCTCCCGCAAATACTGTGACTCGCCCAGTTCGAGCTGTTCCCGATACAGACGAGAGAGAAGCTCCAAGCCGGCGCGCGCGGTTGATTCGGAGATTGTGGTGAGCACTGATACTCCGCTCAATACACAAGGTCCGGGTATCGGCTGCTCAACAGAGCGTGCCGACGATCGCTGGGAACGCCCCTGACAATGCTTCCGCGCTCGGCCGCGGACAGATCGAGGTGTTCCGGGCGCGGAAGCATCATCCCATCGGCATCGACCAGCACCGCAACGACCGGCCGACCGGGTGACCGTGGATCGAGTCGGTTCGCATGATTCGCCACGACCACACCCACGCGCCCGTCACTGAGTTCGACCATCGTGCCGACCGGATAGAACGAGAGATTCAGGAGGTATTCGGCGAAGTCGCGGTCGAGCTGTCCTTGTTCAGCCAGCATGAGCACTTCGGTAAGAGCGGAGCGCGGATCAAGCGCTGTGCGGTGCGCGCGGTCTTCTCCCAGGGCGACGTAAGCATCCACCACCGCCAGAAGCCGGCCCAGAGGCGGCTGATCGGAGCCGCGCGAACCCGCGGGATAGCCGGTCCCATCCGCGCGTTCGTGATGAGTGGCGATTGCGGCCGCGAGTGGACCCGCCAGATTCGGGAACCTCCACAGGAGCAGTTCCGCGCCGGCTTTCGGGTGAATCTCGACAATCCGCCTCTCCTCAGGCGTCAGCGCTTCGGCCTTACCGAGTACCTCAACCGGCACGCCGAGCATTCCGCAATCCATGAGCAGCGCAGCAACGACAGGAGCAAGAGGGCGCGCGGCCCATTCGTAATCGAAAGGCACAACACGAGCCACAATCTGAGCGACGTTGATCGCGTGAGACGCGACGAATCGCGCGGGCGCTGGAAATGCGACCGCTCCGGGATGTGCCTGTGTGGATTTGACTGGAGCAGAAACATACCGAATCGGTTTCCCTTGCCGAGCATCTTCCAACAACTCTTCCGCGAGCGTTGCAACGGTCTGAAGGTTGGCGGGCTGATTGATGTAGAGCGCGGTGAAGAACGCCGCGAGGCGGTCAATGCGGTCCGCATCCGAGCGACGCTGAGCCAGCGCGCGTTCCTGGACAACCAAACGATCCTGAACAACGGCAAGCAGACCATCAAGGCCGTCGCAAAGTTTCAGTTGCGCGGTGGGCGAATCCGGAAATACTTGCGCCAATCGGACGACCGAATCCAGCACCGCGACCGTTTCCCGATGGTAGCGGACAATCGGATCGGGTTCGGCCGCAGGCGCGCAAAGCCCAGCGAAGTGTGGATCGTTGGTGAATGCACGCTGGCGGTCGAGGTGTTGCTTCGCAGCGCCAAGGAGCCGCTTGGCGCGCCCGGTGAACTGAGGAAGTGGCCCTTCGCCCACCTCCGTGCCGCCCGCAATGCGTCTGAGCGACTGGCGAAAGACCTCCGCCTCCGATACAACCGCGACCGCTTCCACCGGATCGACTGGAAGCGCTTCCGGAATCGCCTCCGGAGCGCTTTCGAGTCGCTGGCGGAATGCCGAAATGCGGTCGAGCAACCCCCGCGTGTCGCTCATGGCGACAGCCCCCTCGCGGCAGCAGTGTTCTGGGAGCGAATCGGCTCCCCAAAAGACGATTCGTTCCCCTTGTCGCCAGTTATCGGTCTGCAAGATCGGAGAACTTGAGCGGATTCCGGCAACGCGCGCGGAAGATGGGCAAGAGGCGCGCTTAGTGGACAATCACAGTGTTATACGTCGAGTTCGACGGACCCGCCGAGCGCGCCGGGATAGCGCTTGCGGATGGGTTCGACATAATCGCCGAGGAACTCTTCGACCTGTTGCGCAGCGCGGCCGACGAAGTGTCTCGGATCGAGGGCAGCGCTGAAGTCTACCTTCACGAAGGCTGGCTCACGCTTGAGTCGGTCGAAGAGTTCCGTCGGTGAGCCTTCGCCCGCCTTGACGCGCGCGGTGACCGCCTGGCTATGATCCTTCACGATCTTGTGAACGACCTGCCGGTCTGCTCCGGCTTGCACCGCGGCCATCATCAGATTCTCGGTTGCCATGTAAGGCATGTACTCGCGCACGTTCCTGGCGATCACCGGCTTGTTCACGACAAGCCCGTGAACCTCTCCGCTCTTCTGCGTGAGCAAGTTCAGCGCGATGCGCAGAATCGCATCGGCCGCGAGGAAGGCTTGCGGAATGTAGAGTCTGCGAACCGCGCTGTCGTCGAGTGTGCGCTCAAACCACTGCGTCGCGAGGGTATTGGCGGCCATCGGGGGCAATCCCATCAGGAAGCGGGCAAGGCTGCACATTCGCTCCGAGCGCATCGGATTGCGCTTGTAGGCCATCGCGCTGGAACCGACTTGATCCGCCTCGAATGGCTCATCAATCTCCTGCCGGTGAGCCAGGAGCCGCAGGTCTGTTCCCCACTTGTGAGCGCTTTGAGCCAGTCCGGAGAGCGCATCGAGAATCTGCGTATCGATCTTCCGTGTGTAAGTTTGCCCGCAGACTGGCACGACGCGAGAGAACCCCGCCTTGCGAGCGACGAGCCGGTCGAGCTTCTTGACCTTCTCGTGGTCGCCGCCAAAGAGCGCCAGAAAACTCGCCTGTGTGCCGGTCGTGCCCTTCGCGCCTCGGAAGGGCAGTTCGTTGCGTCTGCGTTCGAGTTCCTGCAAGTCGAGTACCAGGTCGTATGTCCACAACACCGCGCGCTTGCCTACGGTTGTGAGCTGCGCGGGTTGAAAGTGTGTGAAACCGAGTGTCGGTTCGTCCTTCCACGAATGCGCGAAGCGCCCCAGAGCATCTATGACGCACGCGAGCGATTCGCAAATCTGGTGAAGGCTTTCGCGCATCAGAATCAGGTCGGCGTTATCGGTGACGTAGCACGATGTGGCCCCGAGGTGAATGATTCCGCGACAGCCGGGAGCCACATCGCCCAGCGCGTGAATGTGCGCCATCACGTCGTGACGAAATTGCTTCTCGTACTCGCTCGCGCGCTTCAAGTCGATGTCATCGAGATGTGAGCGGAGTTCCGCAAGTTGATCCGCCGAAATGCGCGGAGAAACTCCATCGTCGGCGGTCATTCGCAGATCAACTTGGGCCTCGGCAAGAGCCAGCCAGAGTCTGCGCCAGGTGCGAAACTTTCGCATCGGTCCCCAGCGTTCTGCCATCTCCTTCGAGGCGTAGCGACCAATCAGCGGGTTATCGTATGGGTCAAGTGGGGTACTCATGACTTGAGAGAATCCAAGCGGGTGGGCGAAGACAGTTGCCTGTCGGGTGATTCAGTCGGCTCACACCAACCGGTCACCAGAGCCGATACAGGACGCTATTCGTTTTACGATTTTCCCGCGAGGTGGCCGACGGACTCACTCACGAGCCAAGTCTGTCGGGTAAAGTTCGCCAGACAGGATGTTCCGGCTATCACCCTGTTTGGAAGGATGAGTCCGGTGGGCCGGTGCATGTCACAGGAGGACTTGGATGCTCCGCTCATGGCTTCCGCGGCTCTCTGCCGTGGTCTTCGCGGTGGCGATGTGGATTGGGTCGGGCCAACAGGCTTCTGCTCAACCACTTCCGCAGTATTACTACTACCCCTACTACTACTACCCACACAGTTACTGGCCGCAGAACTCACCGACGTGGCCGGAGCCAAAGGGCCACCCGTACGTCAGGCCACCTGCGTACATGGCCTATCCGCCATTCAAGGAACCCGGCTGGCGTTACGAACTCTGGACCCCGATGCGCTACTATCGTGGAAATCACTTCTGGCTGGACCAGTTCTAGGAATAGTGTGAGTGCGAGTGAGTGTGAGTGAAAAACACAAAGCCAGAAGACCAAAGCCAACAGCGCTTCTGGTCTTCTGGCTTTCTCTTCACTCACACTCACACCCGCACTCACACCGCGCGAGCGACAGCGAGCGCTACGAGTGGGAATGCACCTTCTTGAAGTGTTCGGCGACTTTTTCCATCATGACGTGCCAGCCGCAGTCGTCACAGGGTGGAACGGAGGGGAAGCACTTGGCGCAGTAAAGCGGTCCGCCTTTGAGGAACTGCTCGATGCGGAGCTTGTCGGCCGCGACCACTCCATCGGGTGAGAGCGGGAACGATACGGGGGTCTTGCACTTCTCACACGGCCGGACGCTGTGCTCGGAGATGACTTCGCAGAAATGGTCGTGGACTCCGCGTGCCACCACACCCGAACCGGTACAGAGCGGGCAGTTCAAGCTGAACTGAGCGAGGATGGCCCGACGGATGAACTCGCTTTTGTTGGGGAGTTTGTCGAGAAACTCCGCGAGATCTTCATCGACCTTGAAGGCCACGATTTGCGACTTCATCTCCCCCTTATCCTTCTTGTCCTTCGCCATGAGCGCTCCCGCATGCACCGAGTGTTTCCCTCATCGTATGGTGGTCGCGCGCAAGCCGCAAGCCGCAAGCCGAACGCTGCTGCCTTCGTAGGACAGGCTGGAAGCCTGTCCTACTTCCCCTTGCGGCCCTTCAGTTTTGCCTCGGTGATGACATCCTTGTCGGTGGTAATCTCGAACTTCAACCTCCCGGCGGCTTTCGGGTTGCCCAGCCCCTTGATGGCGTTCTCGTATTTGAGTTCCTTCGTGTTGCCGTCCTTATCAACCGAGACGAACTTGGTCTTGTCGGTGATCTTGTAGACCTTCTCAACGTTGCCTTCCTTGACGGTCACTTCTTTCGTGTCGGCGTCGAACTTGACGAGTGTGACCTCAGCCGCGACGACCAGGCCGGTCATCACGAAGACGGTCGTAAGCGACAGCAGCAACTTCCTCATTGGGGCAACTCCAAAGTGAGACCAGGCGATCACAGTTTCCGCAGCGGCACCTTGCCAGGCGAATGGTGATCGCATGGAACAGCGCGGCAGTGAATGCGGTTGAGAGGTATGTTCAACGGGGAATTCGCATCCTGAATCCACTGACCCGGATTCACGCTCTACCGCCCGCCCGCGGGCATGTTATCATCAACACATCAGACCCGCCACGGTTCCGGATTGTCTTGGGTCTTGGGAAGAGGGTTATCCATGACCGCTTCGGCGCGTCTCCGTCGAATCTGGCCTCGACTGTGCGCAATTGTGCTCGGTCTGTTCGTTGCCTGCGCGGTCGCAGCGCTCGGTCAGCCCATCAAGGAAGTAGAAGACCCCAAGGGCGGTGTGAAAAAGCGCATCGTCGTCGAGGATGATCCCATCGCCAAACCCAAAGTCCCGGCTTCTCCTCCAGATGTGAAACTCGATGAACTGGTCAGTGGAGCGGAGGACGCCACTCACCCCGCGCTCAAGGAACTCTTCCTCAAGTACGTTGTTCCATTCGATCAGCTTTACACCAAGGGCGGTGAGGGGCGCATCAAGCCAATCGAGACCGGTCGCGGAGACCTGTTGCCGACTCCATTCAAGGTGGAGATTCTCGGCAGCGGCGGTCGGCCGGGTCAACGCTTCGAGGTTCCACCTGGATCGGTGAAAAAGATCGACTACTTCGAGGAACTGGTTCTGGGCGATGCGAACAAGCTCCTCACGTACAAGCCTTACGGCGTCGCGAGTGGCCCGGAGGGATGGACCTCTCATGACCAACTCGCCGCGGCGGAGCGTGTCATTGGAGCCGCGTTGCGCTTCCACGACTACGCGCGCGAGCGCAACATTCGCAAGGGGCGCTCCTGGGATCACACTCGCAAGCAGCTTGCGGATCGGCTTCGCGAAGTGCGCCTGCTTCAGTTGAAACTGGCCGTCTCGACCAGCGACTGGCTTCGCATGCGCGAACTGGGAAGCAAGCTCATGCTGGCTTACCCCAAGGATTCTGGAGTAGCTGCCGAAGTCGCCTCAGCGCGCGTCCTGGAAGCCAAACGCCTGCTCGCCTCAGACAAGCACTTCGACCACGTCAAAGCACGCGAGTTGCTCGACGAGTTCGAGGCCAGTTATCCCGGTGGAGGAGGGGAACCGGTCCGCGTGCTGCGCGCGGAACTTACGCGACTGGCCAACGAGGCTTTCGGTCGCGCCAAGCAACACCAGGACGCAGGCGACCTCACCAACGCGCGCAACGAAATCGCCAAGGCCGCGGCTCTGGACCCAACAATTCCCGGCGTCCGCGAAATGCAGCGCGAACTGAAGGCCGGTTACCAGACGCTCTACGTCGGCGTCCACCACTTCCCCGAAAAGATGTCGCCGAGCACCGCCCGGCTCGACAGCGAGAAACAGGTCGTGGAACTGATCTTTGAAGGATTGCTTCAGGAAGTTCCCGATGATGGTGGCGTGGGGTATCGTCCTGGGATCGCGGTCGACCAGCCGGCGGTCGTCCCCGGTGCCCGAGAGATTCTGCTACGCACCTTCGAGCGCGATCCGGCCGGCCGGCCCGGATTCGATTCGCATGATGTCGTCAGCACGCTCAAGCTGCTGCGCACTCAACTCCACACCTGGTCTGCCTACGCGATGCCGTGGTTCGACGAACTCCCCACGCCCAGCGACAACAACACCGTTCGCATGGCCTTCCGAACGGGCCACCCCGATCCGCGCGCGCTGCTCACATTCAAACTGCTCCCGGCGCGGTGGATGAACGAGAACAGCAAGTCAATCCACGACCCCGACTTTGCCGTGCGTCCCTTCGGCACCGGGCCATACAAGTTCGACAAGAATCTCGCGCCCGGAGGCAATGTGCCACGCGAGATGGTCTTCATCGACAATCCCCGCTACGGCCGCTGGCGGGATCGGGCCGGACAGCCGTTCATCAAGGAAATCCGACTGGTCGAAGTCGCGAAAATGCCGGACCTGATCGAAGCATTCCGACAGGATCGCTTACACATTCTCCCGGATTTGCCGACCGCGGACCTCGACAAGTTCCTCAACGCCTCGGCCGGGATTAGCGGCAAGGTCACACCATTCACCGCGACGACCAATCGGCGCATCTACATGCTCGCGATCAATCACGCGCGACCGTGGCTCAGAAGCAAGCCACTGCGCCAGGGTCTTTTGATGGCGATTGATCGAGAAACGATTCTCGATGAAGTGTTCCGGGCCAAAACGAACTTCCACCGAGCCATGAGTGGACCGTTCCCGCCGAAGAGCTGGGCAGAGGCCAAAGGAGCCGGCGGGCAGCCGGTGGCGCTGGTCAATCGTGATCTCGCGATCACGAAACTGCGTGCTTACCTCACGGAACTGAGCGCCAAGACGGAATTCACGCTGCTCTACCCGTCCGATGTTCCGGGTGCGGATGCCGCGTGTGCGCGGATCAAGGCGGATGTGGAATCGCTCTTCAAGGACTCACCCGGCCGGTCGATCACGATCAAGCTCGAACCTCTTCCGCTGGAGAAGGTATTGCTTCGCGTGGGGGACGAACACAGCTACGATCTGGCTTATGTGCCGTTCGACTACCCGGATGACTGGTATCCGTACGCGCTGGGCGCGATGCTCGATCCGGGGGCGGCCGGTCGCGGAGGACGAAACTGGATGGGCTTTTTGGCGAAGGACAACGGCGCTGACAGCGAAGACATTCGTCTGGGGCAATTGCTGAACGAGCTGCGCGGTTACCGCGAGTTCGGCCAGCTCACGACAAAGTCCGCTGAGGTTCACAAGCTCTTCAACGAGTGCGTGCCGTTCATTCCGCTGTGGCAACTCGACCGTCACATGCTGGTTCACAACAACCTGAAGGTGTTCGTCGACGACACCGCCAAGCCAGTCAGCCCACGGGTACTGAACCCAACAACGCTCTTCCAGGGAGTCGCGATGTGGAAGCTCGAGTGAGGAACTGTTGACCCGACGAACTGATTGCGCGGGGCCTGAACCTCCCGCGTCACTTGTCGCGGCGAGTGATTGTGAGCACTTCGCTCTGAGTGGTGGTGTCGAGTTTCGTTGTGCGCGTGTGAGTGACCGACTTCACCCAGCCGGTTTTCAGATCGACCTCGTATTCCAGAGCGTCTTCCAACTTGAACTCCGGAAGCGAATCGGGCGGCGTCTTGCCCATCTTCTTGGCAAGTTCATCGAGTGACTTCCTCAGAATCCCTGTCACTTCCTTCGGGTCGGGAGTTTGCTTGAAGGTGACCAGAGCCGTCCCCGCGTTCTTATTCACAGACTTCAGAGCGATTTCGCCTTTGGTCGGGAACGGATCACCTCCGAACGGGTTGGGGAGTTCGTCCTCGTAGATTGTTGGCTTGGCCGCGTCGAGCATCTTCCCCAGAGGAGCGAACAGAAGCACCGGCTGTTTGGTGAACGAAGTCTCTATCGACTCCTTGGTCGCGAACATCTTGTCTGTTTCAGTGCGGAGAAATGTGAGCGTGTCCTTCGGAGTGCCAGACTTGCCCATCTGAGTCAGAGTTGCGTCTCGAATCTTCACGCCAGTTGCCTTGACATCCTTCCAGTTGCGCATGCCAACGAACCCGCCGGTCTTGTCGAATTCGAGTTCAATGTCGGCCCCCTTGAGGACAGCATTCATTAACTTGATGAATGGCTCGTCGTCGAGCTTCGGGTCGTCGAAGACGGTTTTCCCTTGCGTCCAGCGCAGGACATATCCCTCATCGTCGCTCTCGAGGACTTCGACTTCCAGCGGGGTGCGACAGTTGGTCTTGCGCACGACCTTGCCATCGTTCTCGTGTAACTGAACGCGCGTCATCTCGTAGCGCAGCGCCTCGCCCTTCTTCCACATGGGCAAGATTTCCAGCGACTTCATCTCTTCCGCAGGCGCTGGACGAAACGCGCTGGCGATGAGAATGCACGGCAGCAGTAATCGGCAGGCATTCATGGGTTCTCAGGTAGCAGCAGATGTAGGACAGGCTTCCAGCCTGTCGCTTTCTGTAGGACAGGCTTCCAGCCTGTCTCTTCCCAATGACAGGCAAGATGCCTGTCCTACTTGTTATTCCCCGGTTCCATCGAACAGCGGGCGGATCACGCTTCCGCGGTTGAGCTGAACCGGTCGGTTCAGTCGATCACGAACCTCGGCGTGTGGGTCGATGCCGAGCACGGAATAGACGGTTGCTCCGATGTCGTCGGGCGAGTAAGGCGTTGTGGCGGGGTAAGCGGCGGTCTTGTCGCTCTTGCCGATCACTTGCCCTCCGCGCACTCCGGCACCCGCGAAGAGTCCGCAGAAACACGGAGCCCAGTGTTCACGGCCCGCGCTCTTGTTGAGCTTCGGTTCGCGGCCGAACTCGCCGATCATCATCACCAGTGTATCATCCAAAATCCCGCGCTCGAAAAGATCGTCGAGCAATGCCGAGACTCCCTTATCCAGCGCGGGGAGCAACTCGCCCTTCATGCGCTTGAACTGGTCGCCGTGCGTGTCCCAGTTCTGCACGCGGCCCATGTTCGCCTGCACAACCGGCACATTCGCTTCGATCAGTCTGCGCGCAAGTAGCAGCGACTGACCGAACGCGTGCCGGCCGTAGCGGTCGCGAACCTTGACTGGTTCCTTCTCGATCTCGAATGCCTTCGCAACTTTGCCGGAAGTGAGCACCGCGAGTGCTTGCTGTTGCTGGTCGGAGAGTTTCTTGGTCTCCGCGACTTCCGCGAGCCACTTCCGCTTGTCATTGACGGCGTTCAAGAGTTGCACGCGGTCCTTCAACTGGTCGATGTCCATCCCCGCGGCCGGCCGAAGGTTCTCGACCTTGAAGTCTGGGGCGTTTGGATTCTTGGTGATCTGCATCACATCATACTTCGGACCGAGGAACCCCGCATACTGACCCGGCCAGAGAAGCGAGCCTTCCATCAAGTAAGTTGGAAGATTAACCCCGCACGGTGTTCCTTCGGGTGGAGAGCGAAAATAGCTCAGCCCGCCAGCATAGTTCGGGAAGTCATCACGGGAGGCGATCTTGTCGAAGAACGCGCCCGGTTGCATGTGACCGGTGAGGACGTGGTGAGTTGCTACGAGGTGGTTGTTGTCTCGATGAGCAAGAGTGCGGACCACGGAGTACAGTTTCGACCGCGCGGCGAGCATCGGGAGGTGTTCGCACGCCAGCAGGCCGGGTGTCTTGGTTGCAATCGAGTTGAACTCTCCTCGAATCTCAGGAGGTGCTTCGGGCTTCGGGTCAAATGTCTCCAGATGGCTTGCTGCTCCGGTGAGGAAGACGATGAGAACTGACATCGGCTTCTTGGAGTTCGAGAGCGATGGCTGATTCTTCGGCCCGGCATGAACGAACTGAGACAGCCCCAAACCAAGCAGGCCGGAGTAACCGACCTGAAGGAGTTCGCGTCGGTTGATGCCAATGGTGTGGCGGTGGGCAGGCAAAGTGAACCTCACGAGCGCGGAGTTACTGGCGGGATAAACGTATTAGAGCATTCCTCCGCGACAGGGCAAGTGAGGAAGAGAGTTTCCCCTCCACTCACACGGCTTTCACGCTTGCTCTCGTAACTCCTCCAGGATCTGTTGGAGTGCGCCTGCCAGCATCGCTGTATCGTCAGCGAACAACGTGAGATGCAGTGTGGAACTGAAATCCACCCCGATAATCAGGAAACAGCGATCAGGATACTCGTTATCCCAGTGGAGCGCGACGGTGTTTGAGCCAAAATAACCCAACAGGAGCGGATTGTCTCGATTCTGCTTCGCCTGAAGGTATTCGACAGCCGAGCGGATCACTCCCAGGTCGCGAACGACGAAGTCGAACGAGATTCGCGGCCCGTCGAGTTGCAATCTCCACTCTGAGCCGTCGAGATCCTCGTCCAGATCGACCCTCCACGACCCGGAACACCCGGTCGCGGACAATCCATAGCCCTTGCCTGATTCTTCATTCTCGGGGTTCATGGTGCGTTCCTCCTCTGTCGAGCGTTCTGGACTCGTCGAGTCACTTCACCGGCTTGACATAGTCGCCGCGCATGAATCCGCTATCGTTCGGTGGGTCGTAGCGGATGTCGAGGTCGGGAGTTTCGAGGCGCTTGGAGTCCTTCACGCGTGATTCGAGTGCGTAATCGAGAATTCCTCCGGTAAGTTGCGTGCGTTCGACGGGGTAGGGCGGTTTGCCAGTCGCCATGAACGTCTCGACGTGAGAAGCGAGCGCTTCGAGGAACGCGGCTCCCGGAGGAGGAGGAAGCCAGAACAAACACGATTGCGGTTTCTTCTCGCCTTCAACACGCGCTGCGAACGTCTCATCCGCGACGTGGCCGTCAAGCTGAAGCACGGTTGCCTTCAACCCGTCGGCATACTCGATGAGGAACGCGATTGGTCCTTTGACGAAGTTCCCCCAGTTCGCGGGTCGAGGGAAGCGCTTGCAGTTGGCTCGAATATCGCCCGCGTTGCGTGACGGACTGCGTCCGAGCGCGTGTTCGAGCAATTCCCACGACCAGAGGCCATCATCGCCCGCCTTCCACACTGCGTCTCCTTGCAAACACGTTACGGCTTTCACGCCCTGTTTGGGAATCTGAGCCGGGCCGAGATGTCCCTGGCGCTCGAATCTTCGCTCGACCATGCACTGCAATGTTTCGAGAGCGTGAATGCCGTAAATCTCAAGCTCGCCGCGCGACGCGACCAACGCTTCGGTAATCTTGGTTCCGAGTTTGAACTCCAACTCCGGCCGTCTCCACGTCACCGGAAGCGATGAGCCGGCCATCAGCGGGAAGTTCATCTTCTTCGCCATCGCGACCATCTCGGCACCCTGCTTGTGGTCGTAACTGAGATGCTTGTCGCAGAAGACGGGGACCGTGTTCCTGGTTTTCTCGAACACCCCCGCGATCTTCTGGAAGTATTCGTAGCGGGGATACAGTTTCTGACCCTTCGTGTTGTACTTGTAGTCTCCGTGTTCGCAGATGAGCAACACGCCATCGACCGCGAGCTTGCCGGTGCCGAGCGTCAGAGCGTCCTCGATTGTCTCGGAAATGCGAAAGCCGTGTTCCTTCGCTAACTCACGACTCAAGTCGTTTGCTTTCACTTGCTCGACATAGGCACTTGCAATTCCGAACTCCGGGAAGTGGTGTTCATCGCCCTTCATGTAGCCATCGAGAAATCGCCCCGCGATGTGGTAAGCGTGTGACAGATACCAGTACACGCTGGCAACGACCGCGAGCTTCTTCGAGGCGGGTTTGGCGCGCTTTGGCGGTCGCGTGCGCGGGGTATCTGCGGCGAGCGTGGGTAAACCCCATGATGCAACGAGAGCGGATGAAGCGAGGAACGATCTACGGGAAAGCGGCAGCATGTGTTGACTCCGTGGGGAAGGGAATCGCCTGAGTCTACCCGCGGCACGCGAAGCGAAAACGAAAAAAGCCCGTCGCTCACGTTACGGTGTGAGGGATGGGCTTTATGCGCGATGAAGATCACAAAGGCAGAAGAGAGTTATCCGCAGATTTCGCGGATGGACACAGATTTCAAAACAGAAGAGTATTTGACAGGATACCAGGATTAGACAGGATTGAATTCTGATCTTGTTTCATCCCGTTATCCCGTCAAAAACTCTTCTCGTCTGTCTTCCAATCTGTGTCTATCCGCGAAATCTGCGGATAAACACTCTTCGCGCACGATCAGTTCTTGCCGCTAATCGCCTTGAGCGTGATCTGTGCGGACTTGAAGATCTTGCTCTTCTTGTCGGATTCCTTGAGGAGTTGCCGGAGTGTCGGAGCTGCCGACTTCGCGTTGCTTCCCATCGCCGAGAGTCCCTTCATGGCTCCGATCTTCGCGCCTACGTCCTTGTCATCCTTGAGAATCTTGACCAACAGCGGAACGGCCTTGTCGGCTGGCTCATCGGCCTTGCCAAGCGCTTCGCCCGCGGCCGCGCGCACGCCGGGATCCTTGTCTTCGAGAGCCTTGTAGATGTCCGGCAGCGCCTCGGCGACGAGTGACTTCTTGATCTGCGCGAGGGTGCCGAGTTGTTGAAGCGCCTGGATCTTGGACTTCGCGTCTTTCCCCTTGCGGAGTTGTTCGGTGTACTTCTTGGCCTCTTCCTCTCGCTCGCTGGCGATTACCACCGGAGTCATGCTCAGGTGGAGAACGCCGGTGAGCAGTGCGAGGGTCGCCATCGCTTTCACGAACTTTGGTGAACACATGGGAAGCTCCCGGAGGAGGGTGGTATATCCCTTTCAACACTACAACGGGAATCATGTATCGGTTGGACGCCCCAATGAGGATTTTCGTTCCCTTTGCCCCGTCAGTATGATGGAATCTGATTCACCTACCCAACTACCCGCCAGTGTACCATCTCATTGCCCGGAGAACTCCATGCGTTCTGGTGTTCTGGTTTCGCTTGCTCTGTTGCTTTTCGCGGGCATCTCCACGGCCGAGGAGTGGCCCCAGTGGCGCGGACCGCGCGCGGATGGCACCGTGAAGGACTCAGGTTTTCCGCTGGAATGGACCGACACGAAAAACGTGAAGTGGAAGCTCGCGTTGCCCGGCACCGGCCACTCCTCGCCGGTGGTGAGTAAAGGAAAGGTGTTCGTTGCGGGGTGTGTGGAAGCCGAAAAGAAGCGCGTGCTGTATTGCGTGGACCGGGCCACCGGCAAACTGCTGTGGGAGAAGTCCGCAGTGGTGTCCGGTCTGGAGAGGAAGCACGGCGAGAACAGTTGGGCCAGTTCAACGCCCGCGTGCGATGGCGAGCGCGTGTTCATCACGTTCCTTGACGCCCCTCAGATGCGCGTTTACAGCTTCGACTACGAAGGCAAGAAGCTCTGGGAGAAGAACCCCGGCGAGTTCCACTCCGTTCACGGCTTCTGTAGCCCTCCGATGCTCTACAAGGACTTGGTCATCATCAACGGCGATCAGGACGCGCCGAAGGGGAAGAGTGCGTTCATCATCGCGCTTGATCGCAAGACGGGCGAGGAACGCTGGCGCATCGACCGCCCGAACAAGTTGCGTTCCTATTGCCCGCCCGTGGTGATCGAAGCCGCTGGCAAGAAGCAACTGGTTCTCACCGGAAGCAAGTGCGTGACGAGTTACGACCCCGACACCGGCAAGCAGAACTGGATCATCGACGGCCCCACGGAGCAGTTCGTTTCGAGCATGGTGCTTCACGATGGCGTTCTGCTCATGACCGCAGGGTTTCCCGAACACTGGATCATGGCGATCAAGCCCGATGGGAGCGGCAACGTGACGAGGACTCACGTGTTGTGGTCGAAGAAGGCCGAGGGCGGCTATGTTCCTTCGCCTGTTGCATTCGATGGGAAACTCTTTCTGGTGGATGATGCGGGAGTAGCAAGTTGCTGGGATGTAAAGACCGGCAAGCAATACTGGAAGGAGCGACTCAGCGGGAAGAAGCATCACGCCTCCGCGGTCGTGGCTGATGGCCGCATTTTCCTCACCTCCGACGAAGGCGTTACCTTCGTGCTGAAAGCAAGCGCGGAGTTTGACATCCTCGCGAAGAACCCGCTGGGCGAGCGTGTCTTCTCCTCGCCCGCGTTCTCCGCTGGCGATATCTTCATCCGCGGAGCGAAACACTTGTGGTGCATCAGTGAGAAGAAGTAGAGGCAAACAGCAGATGATCGCGGCTACGCGCGCTCCCCTCGCTGCAATAGAGTGAGTTGCAGGGGGCAAAATATGTCACTGGTTGAACAGTTTCCCGACATCACGAAGCGCAATCAGCCGCTGGCTCCGTTCACGCACCTCAATATCGGAGGCCCGGCGGAGTTCCTCGTTCAACCGCGCACACTCGACGAACTCAACGCGGTCCTCAAGGCGTGTGAGCGCGACAAGGTGCCCGTCCGTATGCTCGGTGGTGGGTTCAATCTGCTCATTCGCGATGAGCCGATTCCCGGCGCGGTCCTTCGGCTGGTCGCAGAGCCGTTCATATTCCTTCAACGCGATGGCAAGAAGATCATCGCGGGTGGAGGAGGGCAGCTCTTCGACCTGATCGCGTTCTCGGTGAAGCACGGCCTGGGCGGACTGGAAACGCTCGTCGGCATTCGCGGAACTGTCGGGGGAAGCGTGCGCTGTAACGCGGGCGACCGAAGCGGTGAAATCAGTCAGAGCCTTCAACGAGTCACGGTTCTGACGGATGCGGGGAAGGTACAAGTTCGTCAGCGCGACGAACTCGCCTTCGGAGAGCATCAGAGCGACATCGACGAGCCGGTGATTCTGTCCGTCGAGTTTGAACTTGAACCGGAGAAGCCGGAGACGGTACTCAAGCGGTTGCGGAAGGCGTGGATTCAGCGGAAAGCGACCGAGCCACTGAGTACCCAGAAGGCGGTGCGGTTGTTCCGCAATCCGCCAAGTCACACGGCCGCCACACTCATCGACCGCGCGCAGATGACCAAAGCGAAAGTCGGAGCAGCCGAACTGAGCGAGCGAAACTCGAACTTCGCGGTCGCGCACCCCGGCACCAC
>JAKEEV010000604.1 GCA_022616395.1 Planctomycetia bacterium
CACAAAAAAGCACAAGAGGCACAAAAGAAAACAGCAGAGGAATACAGAAGATTGAGTTCAGATCATCTCTATTCTTGTCTTCTATTTTGTGCCTCTTGTGCTTTTTTGTGGCCATTCTGTCTTTTGTCTTCGGAGATTCGTCATGGCAGACATCCGGGCGTTTCGTGGGTTTCGCTACGATCTGGGTCACGTCGGAGCGCTTTCCGATGTGGTCGCGCCTCCTTACGACGTGATCGACTCCGCGCTTCAACAGCAACTCTACGACCGCAGCCCATTCAACGCGATCCGCCTCGAACTCACCCGCGCCGAACCAGCCGACGATGACTCACACAACAAGTACACACGAGCCGCGAATACACTGCGCGCGTGGCTGGCGGCGAATGTGATTCGACAGGACACTGCACGCGGCCTTTATGTGTACGAACAGGAATACAAGGTCGAAGGGGAGACGTTTGTGCGTCGCGGATTCATGGCGCGATTGCGACTGGAGCCGTTTGGGAGAGGAAAAGTCTTCCCGCACGAACAGACAATGTCCGGCCCGAAGGAAGACCGCTTGAAACTGTTCACCGCGACCGGCTTCAATCTCTCGCCGCTCTTTGGCCTCTATCCGGATGCAGATGGCGAAGTGTTCGCGCCGCTGGAGCCATTCACGCGATCTGGACCGCCCATCGTTGCACGCGATCACCTCGGCGTGATTCATCGGCTCTGGAGCGTCACCGACTCCGCGACCATCAGCAAAGTTATCGGCTCGATGGGACCGAAGCCGGTCTACATCGCCGACGGTCATCATCGCTACGAAACCGGGCTGAAGTATCTCGAAGATCGCCGAGCCGCGGGCGAAGTGCCCGATGATGAGGCACCGGCGAACTTCTGCCTGATGATGCTGGTGGGCATGAGCGATCCGGGGTTGATTATTCTGCCCACACACCGGCTCGTGAGCGGGCTGTCGAGCGATCTGACGGTGACTCAACTTGAATCGGCGCTCGCGGAGCATTTCGACATCGTCGAAGGGACCGGAACGAATCCGCAGGCCGCGTGGGATCATGTACAGATGGACGGAGCGCAATCGGTGTTTGGGTTTGGCACCGTCGCCGATGATCAGTGGATCGTGGCGAAGCTCCGCGACCCGGCGGTAATGGAGGAACTGGCACCCGATCACAGCGAAGAATGGCGCGGGCTTGGCGTGAGCGTACTTCACAAGCTCATTCTGGATCGACTTCTGCGAGAGAAAATCGGCGGAACGCCTGTGTGCAAGTACGTCCATCTCATGAGCGAAGTGATGGACAGAGTGACGAAGCAGGAGTGTCAGCTTGCGTGTCTGGTTCCCCCCACGACAATGACACTCGTTGAGCGGATCGCCGGTCATGGCGAAAAGATGCCGCCCAAGTCAACGTACTTCTACCCGAAGATGCTCACCGGGCTGGTGTTCAACTCGCTGAAGAAGGATTAGGTAGTCCCGCCTTGCCGAGGCGGTCTTCAGAGTAGTCATCACGCTCCGCGTTTTGTCGCCGCGAAGCGGCGAAGAGAAAGCCACATCACGCCAAGCGTGAGGACTACTCTGAAGGCTAAGCGAAAGACACATCACGCGGAGCGTGATGACTACTCTGAAGA
>JAKEEV010000605.1 GCA_022616395.1 Planctomycetia bacterium
GGTCAGCGATTCTTCCGCCCGGCCTGGTCGCTCGATCTGTGCTTCATGCTCGGCCAGTATCTGCTCTGGAACGGCCTGCTGTTTTGGTGTCTCACGCACTTCCAGACCGCATTCACGAGTATCGTTCCTCCCGACTTCCGCAGTGCGGTTGCATCTCAACCGTTGTGGCTTCAGATTGTCGAAGTGATCCTCCTGAGCGATTTCTGCGTCTACTGGGGTCATCGGTTGCAGCATCGCGTGGGCTTCCTCTGGCGGTTCCATTCGGTGCATCACAGCGCGGAACATCTCGACTGGCTCGCGGCTCATCGCGAACACCCGCTCGACACCATCTACACGCTAACGCTCATCAACCTCCCCGCGTTCATTCTTGGCTTCCCACTGGAGACGCTCGCGGGGTTCATCGCGTTTCGCGGAGTGTGGGCGATCTACATTCACTCGAACGTGCGTCTGCCGCTTGGTCCGTTTCGTGTGTTGCTCGGAGCGCCACAGCTTCATCACTGGCATCACGCCCGCGACCGAGACGCGGGCAATTACGGCAACCTCTGCCCGCTCATGGACCTGCTCTTCGGCACTTATCGCTGTCCCGATCACGAACCGGAGAGCTTCGGACTCAACCAGCCAACGCCGACCACATGGCTCGGACACATGCTTCGGCCTCTGTTGCCTCGAAACCGAACGTCGCAGAACGAAGCAGCCGTAGCAGCAGAGAGTGAAGACCGGGTACAATGCGCAGGAGTTGCAACCTACACTGGAGCGAACGATGAGCAAGTTGATTATCGTGGACGAGCAGATGAAGGCGAAGCTCGGTAAGGACGAACCGGTGATGATCTGCACCGCTGACGGCACCGTGCTCGGCTACTTCACGCCAACACCACCACAAAAGCTGAACCTCCAGCCGCAGATCAGCGAGGAGGAAATGGCGCGGCGAATGGCAGACACAACATCCCCGACATACACGACCGAAGAAGTTATCAGTTATCTGAAGAGCCTGAAGAAGGGGCAGTAATGTATCGCGTAATCTGGGCCAACACTGCCCTCACTGAACTCGCGACGATCTGGAACAACGCCCCGGCCAGCGACGCTCAGTTGCTCGTCTGGGCGGTTGCGGATTTGGCTTTCTCCGGTTGGAACGCGACCCGGAGAATGAAGGCGAGTCACGCCCGATGGGTACGCGAGTAACGTTTTCTTGGCCTCTGGCAATCTGGTTTCATGTGCGCACAGATGACACTGTTTTGATTCGCCACATCTGGCGATATTGAGACGCGGCTGACCTCACCGCTGCCATTCGCCATCACACTCGAATTGCACGAGTCGCGGCGAAGCACGGAATGTACTCCGAGAGCTTCCACTTCTCGCCGCCGTCCTCGTAGAACCCCGCGAGCAGAAACCCCGCCTCAAGTTGCCCTCCGATCTGATCCGCCAGCGTGTGCCCGAAACACAGCGGTTCGTTCCTGTCCGTGTACCATCGGCGTTCTTCGTCCGTGAGGCTCGTCAGGTCCGAGTATGGGATGCGGTGGCGCACCACGAACTCTCCTCGCTCCATCTTCGCATCATCGAACAGGCACAGAACCGGATTGGTGAACCCGGCGAGGAGAGTTCCTCCCGGTCGCAACACGCGAGCGGCTTCTCGCCAGACCGGGAGAATATCCGGAACGAAGCCGTTTGAGCACGGATGGAAGATCAGCTCGAAGGAAGCATCCGGGAACACAGAGAGATCACGCATGTCCCCTTCAAGAGTTGTGATCGTCAGGCCGTCGCGGTCACAGACTTCGCGGTCGCGTGCGAGTTGAGCAGGAGAATTGTCGAACGAAGTGACATTCGCCCCGGTCGCGGCCAGAATCGGGACTTGCTGCCCGCCTCCAGACGCCAGACACAGAACATCCAACCCAACCAATGGCGGGAACCACTCGCGAGGAACAGGCTTGGTGGGAGTAAGGAGGACGGACCACTCTCCCCGACGCGCTGCGGCTATCACTTCTGGCCCGACCGGGAGTGTCCACCGATTGCCCGTAGCAACCTGATGGTTCCAGGCAGCGCGGTTGTAGTCGCGGACGTTCATCGCGCTCTTTGTACCAAGCCGGGCGAGAAACTTCACCGCTGCAATTCGCGTTCGATGCGGTCGATGAGTTCCTTTACCGGCCAGTCGCGATCGCCGATGCCCACGCGCGCGTCCTTGTCCATCCACAAACGAACTTTCTTCTCGGCGGCCACTGCCGTGCTGTGAGTCTTGGCTCCGAAGTGCTTGCTGATCTCGTTGTAAGTTGCGGCCGTGTGCTTGCGGCAGAGGTAAATCGCGATCATGCGGGGGTGAGTCACCGCCCACGCTCGTGACTTCGATTGCAGCGTGCCCGAAGCGAGCCTCAGCGTGATACACACCGCCGCGTCCACATCCGGCACTGTCACCACACGAACCGCGTGCCTCAACAGATCGCCAAGCGCTTCGCGTGCGGTTTGCATGTCGGCGGGCCGACCGGTGACCTTCGCGTAATGGCGAACGCTGTTCACTGCTCCTTCCAACTCCCTGACGTTTCCGCGAAGGCTCGTCGCGAGTGTTTTCAATACGGTGTCGGGAATCTGCGGGCAGGAACCAGTCGACTTCTTCCGCAGAATCTCCAACCGCGTCTCTGGATCGGGAGGCAGAAGACTCCACACTGCTCCTCCGAGCAAGCGATCCACCAACTCCGGCATCAGTTCATCCGCCAGGCGCGGGTGACAGTCCGTTGTCACTACCACTTGCCGACCATCGGACACCAGAGCATCAAACGTGTGCAGAAACTCTTCCTGGGTAGCCTTCTTCGTCGCGAGGAAGTGCAGATCGTCGAGCAACAGCGCCGAGCATTCGCGGAACTGCCTGCGAAACGCGGACATCTTGCCCATCCGAGACGCCTGCACGAACCGCGTCGTGAACTCTTCGGCGGTCACATAACACGGCCGCTGATCGCTCTGTTTCTTTAGCCCCGCGAAGATGCCTTCGAGCAAGTGCGTCTTTCCCGTACCGGTCGGCCCATGAATCACAAGCGGATTCACGCCCTCGCCCGGCTCCTCGATCACCGCAAGCGCCGAAGCATGAGCGACTCGATTGCACGGCCCAATCACGAAGTCCACTAGCAACTTCCACCGCCTGCGAGTTCGCTGAGAAGAACTCGCCAGCGCATCCTCGTCGGAGTTCTCGCGCTTCGGCTTCGCCTTGAGCTTGGGCGCGGGTACTGGATCGCCGAACAAATCCCGCTGCAGAAGCGCGGAGCGCGGAACGTGGAGCGCGGAGCCATCAGAACCCAGATCGGCTGTCTTCTGGATTTCGTTCCGCGTTCCGCGTTCCGCGTTCCGCGCTTCTTCAACGATCCACTGAACCACGATCCCCGGCCCGCACACTTCCGCGACGGCTTCGGTCACCGCGGAGCCGAAGGTGTGTTCGAGCCATTCTTGCGTGTGGCGGTTGCGGGCAGCGATCACCACTCGCTCGCCAAGCGAGAGAAACCGAGCGTGTCCCGAAAACCACAGGTTGAATCTTCCAGCTCCGACACGAGCCGAAATCGCCTCGGCCAGCACTTTCATTGAAGGAAGCGAAGACGCGGATGTCGGTGATTCTCCGCGCACACTCGCACTGGTGGGGCTGTTCACGATGGAACCGGCGAATGATTCGCGTGTAGCCAGTTGTGAAGACACGGGCGGGACTCCGCGCGAGGCCAACTGTTTTGGTGACAGACATCACACGTCTGGGGATTGCATTAACTATCTGGTAGGAAGTGCGGGCGCCAACGCGCGGGAAGGTCAGTTAGTCCACAGAAGTGCGACCCACGCCGGGCGCACTCGGTAGAGTCGGGCGCACTCGGTATGCGCGCTTCGGCCGCGCCAGATGGCGCAACGTGGCGCGGGTGGGCGCACGCGCCAAAGTCGCGCGAACCGAACCGGACTTGAGGAAAAAAGGAATGAAGTCTTCAAACGAGCCGCGACCGCAAGGGAGCGGTCTTGCTTTACCCGCTCCCTTGCGGTCGCGGTTCGTTGAATTGGGCCAGCCACACTTCGCGGCGATCGTACTCAATAAACCCGTGCCGTGCGTAGAGCTTCATCGCGGGCGTGTTCCGAGCGTCTACCGAGACGTTCAGCGCGCTTGCGTCGGTCAGCGCCGCCCCTCCAACGGCGAAGTTCAACAGTTGAGAGCCAAAACCTTGCCCGCGAAGTTCCGGCACCACGCCGATATAGGTCAGTTCGGATGCGTCCTGGCGCGGGTCGGCTTCAAACATGAACACGCCGACGGGTTCGCGGTCGCGCTTGACGAGAAACCACTCCCCAGGCGCTGATGACATGAAACCGGCCAGAATCTCGGCAGGAGTGCGCGGGGCATTCAGTTCAGGGCAATCGAGCGTGCCCTCATGAGTAGCCAGCAGCGTGCTTTCAAACTCCAACGAGACCGGCGGACCTTCCGCCACGAGGCTCAGTTCTCCCGTCAGAGGCTCAAGCGCGGCTCCATCTCCCGTGAGATCGCGGCTCAGAAACACAAGTTGCGTGATGTGGCGGAAGCCGTGACGCTCCAGTAGAGCCATGTCCGCGACTTCATCCGCCGATGCGAACGTCTGACACACCTTCACGCCCTGTGAACGCAGCCACGTGTTCGCAGCGACCACGACCGCGTCTTGCGCGTCTGTTGAATCACCGTTCGGAGCCCACGACAGCCCCAGAGCGCCAGGAAGTGCTTGCACCAGAGTGGCAGCACGAAGCTTTCCCTCCGCGTCGCGTGCGACAAATACTCCTGACGCCGCGCTTTCGGCAAGCAGGCGGTCGCGGCAATGCTCCGCGCGTCGGTCGCCATCGGCGTGCTTGGCGAACAGAAGCCGACACGCGGGGAATAGCTCGTGCGGAGCAGCGGGAGTGACAACGAAGCGAGGCATGAGGAAAGTGTAGCCTGGTCATTGGTCATTGGTCATTAGTCATTCGTGGGATTCTCCGTCTCCCGGATGCCTGAGCTGTCACCAATGACCAGTGACTAATGACCAATGACTACTGACTAACCCGCGATCAGTCGGCCGAGCCAGAACAGGCCGCCGGCCAGCAGGATGCACGCGGGCAATGTCAGCACCCAGGCGAGCAGAATCTTCTTGCACGTTCCGCCTTGCACGCCGGACTTGTTGGCAACCATCGTGCCCGCGACTCCACTGCTTAACACGTGCGTGGTGCTGACGGGTAATCCGGTCATGGCGGCCAGCAGGATCGTACCGGCGGCGACTGTCTCGGCCGCTGCTCCCTGGGCGAAGGTCAGGGGCGTCTTGCCGATCTTCTCCGCCACTGTGATGACGATTCGCTTGTAGCCAATCGTGGTGCCGATGCCCAGAGCAAGCGCGGTGCAGATCACCACCCACAGCGGGACGAACTCGACTGAACGACTCAGAGCTTCCAAGTGCGGCTTGAGCGCCTTGCGGGTGTCATCCGAGACTGGCACGCTTGCCGCGAACTTGCGGAATCGGAAGATCGATTGCCGCACGGTCCAGCGATCCGCTTCCGGCACCTCCGCGAGCGATTTCTTGCCGTCAAGCGCCAAGCGGATGTTCGCCAGGTCGCGTTTCGCCTCTCCGGGTAACTCGTGCCCTTCTTTTGTCAGAGTTTCCTCGATGGCCCCGGTCGCGGTGAGCACTTCGGCGGCCAGTTGTGGTTGAGCGGTGTTGACCGCGTAGTGGAACGGCAAGAAGCCGATCAGCACCAGGAGGATTAGCCCCATTCCCTTTTGCCCGTCGTTGGAGCCGTGCGCGAAGCTGACTCCTCCGCAAGTCGCGATCAACGTTCCGCGAATCCAGCCCGGCGGCCGGTCGGCTCCTTGTGGGGGAGTGTAGAGACGCGGACTCTTGAAGATGACTTTCAAGCCCAGCAACAGCAGAGCCGCCAGCGTGAACCCGACCAGTGGAGAGACCAACAGCGCTAAACCCACCTCGCCGGCCTTCTCCCAGTTCACTCCCCTCATCCCTTGACCCGAGTACAGGCTGTTGGCGATTCCAACTCCGAGGATCGAGCCGATCAGCGTGTGCGAACTGCTCACCGGCAGTCCGCGATACCACGTTCCCAGGTTCCAGATCACTCCCGCGAGCAAGAGCGACAACACCATCACCAGAGCCGCGTTCGACGTGCCCTCGATGAGCAAATCAACCGGCAACAAGTTCACGATGCCGAACGCGACAGCAGTGCCTCCGAGCAGAACACCCATGAAGTTGAGGAAGCCGGAGTAGAGAACGGCCGGTGTGGGTTGAAGCGAGCGGGTGTAAATGACCGTCGTGACCGCGTTGGCCGTGTCATGGAAACCGTTGATGAACTCGAAGGCGAAGGCGACGAGCAGGGCAATTGCGAGGAAGATCAGCGAACCAGCGGAAAGGGAGAGGGCGGCGTCCCAGAAGTTCATACATGTCCCAGTAAGGAGAGGGTCACTCAAAGGGTAATTCGCTCGCCACCCTTCTGGCATCGTGAAGTTGCCCGTCTTCGCGCAATCTTCA
>JAKEEV010000059.1 GCA_022616395.1 Planctomycetia bacterium
CCCGCTTCCAGACACTGCATGGCGATTGGGAAGTGCGTGGAAACCGGTGTCGCGATCGCGACAGCATCAATCGGCAACTCCAGGAGTTCATCCACCGATGCCACTGTTGCCAGGCCGGGGTAAGCGCGGCTGACCGCTGACCGACGAGCCGGGCTTGCGTCGCAGACCGCGACGACTTCCGTCTGCGGGCAACTGCTGAAATTACGGATCAGGTTCGGGCCCCAGTACCCATACCCGATCACACCAACACGAATCCGATCCATGCGCACCTCGGAGGTAACTCATGTAGGACAGGCATCTTGCCTGTCTGTCTTCGTTGGACAGGCTGGAAGCCTGTCCTACTTTCCGCTCAGATGATGTCCGCGAAATCGTCCTCGACCTTGCGGAAGTAAGCCATTGAAACAACCGCGACTGCAACGATCACCGCACTCGAAACCGCGAGCTGTGCCCACGGAATCGGCAGACCCAAACACGCGGATCGGAACCCGCCGATCAGACCAGTCATCGGGTTCGCCCACATGAGCACGGACATGACGCCCGAAGCGTCCGCCGGAGGTTGCATGTACACCGTGGGCGTTGCAAACATCCAGAACTGAACCAAGAAGGGAATCACATAGCGGAAGTCGCGATACCGGACGTTCAGGGCAGCCAGTCCCGTTCCGAACGCCAGCCCGGCGAGGCCAATCACAAGCGCAATCGGAATCACGAGCAAGAATTGGATTCCGGGCCACACTCCGTACCAGGCCATCAACACGCCGAGCACGCCAAACGCGATGCAGAAGTCCACGGCGGCCACCCCGACCGCCGCGAACGGAATTGCCAGGCGCGGGAAGTAAATCTTCGTCACCAGTCGTTCGGACTGGACAACGCTGTTGCCCGCCGTCGAGACCGAAGCCGCGAAGAACATCCACGGGAGCAAACCCGCCAGCGCGAAGAGCGGATACGGAATCCCCGCCGAGGGAAGCCCCGCCAACCGACCGAAGAAGACCGTGAACACGGCCACCATCAGCACGGGCTGAAGAATGGCCCACGCCACTCCCAGCACCGTTTGGCGATAGCGAACCTTCACGTCCCGCCAGATGAGGAAGAACAGCAGTTCGCGATAGCGCCACAGTTCGCCGAGGTCAACAAGCCGCCAGCCGCCCGCGGGTGTGATTCGCGTGACGAGTGGTTCGGGAGGAGTCTCGGCTTGAGACGAGGAGCGATCCGCTTGCGCGGGTTCGCTGCTCGTCTGAGATTCGGATGGCTCAGCGAGAGTCGCGTCGATCCGGTTCAACGTGGCGTTCCGGGTTGAAAGGTAAGAGTGCGGAGTGTTCGGTTGAAACCGACTGCGGTTTTTGTTGGAGTCCCGGCTTTAGCCAGTCTTGTTGAAGAGCCGCCTGAAGGCGGGACTCCAACAAAACGCCAATCACGCGCGAGACAGGTCGGGGTGCGGGGTGTGTGGTTTGTGATGTTCGGTCAGGGCGGGGATTTCGGTTGTCTCGACGTTGGCCACAACGGTATCGAGCATCGCGGGGGGTTTCCTCGGTTCGACCAGATCAGCGCCGGGAATGCGAAGCACCTTCCTCATCACCGCGACCAGGCCAACTGCCTTCACCGCGGTCACGAGAATCAGGCGCAGGTCGAGCCAAAGTCCCAGGTGAGCCACGTAGTAGGTGTCGTAGACGAGCTTTCGGCGAACCGTTTCCACACTGGAATCGGGAGGGAGCTGCACCTGAGCCAAACCAGTGACGCCCGGCAGCACAGTGAGCCGACTGGCATAACCGGGAATCAGCGGTTCAAGCTGAGCGACGATTTCCGGGCGCTCGGGGCGCGGACCGACCAGAGTCATATCTCCACGAAGAACGTTCCACAGTTGGGGAAGTTCATCGATGTGAGTCGCGCGCAGGAAGCGCCCAAGACGAGTCACACGCGGATCTTTCTTCGTGGCCCACTTCGCTCCGGTCGCGGACTCGCAGTTGAAGGCCATCGTCCGAATCTTGTAGATCGTGAATTGCCGGCGGTTGAGTCCCAGGCGAGTCTGCGAGTAGATTCCCGGTCCTCGCGAGGTCAGGCGGACGAGCACAATCGCAGCGAGAATGATCGGGGCGCAGAGAACCAACAGCGGGGCAGCGATGGCGAGATCGCTGTATCGTTTCCAGCGTGGCACAGGTCGTCCCATTCCGGAGGAACTCAGGGTGCCCTGAGTCAATCGCGGAACGGCCGCCTCCGTGGCGATCGAATTTGGCATGAGGCTACTCTGGATGAGGGGGATCGACAGCGAGAGGGCACGAGTCAGTAGCTGGCGTACTGGGCTGGCGCATCGCCAGTGACGATGGCACCCAGAACGCAGGCGTTCACCGAGAGGAGTCGTTCGTAACTGGCCAGGACGCCGGGGAGTCGGCTCACGTCCCGCATCACGGACAAGACAACGCCATCGCCCGCCCGACTGAAAGCGAGTGACTCCGGTGCGGTAAGCAGCGGGGCGGTGTCGATAATCACAACGTCGTATTCCAGTTTCACGGCCTGAATCACGTCCGGGAAACGCTGGTCGAGAAGTTCCGCCACAGTCCAGGCGTCGCAGTTGCCAGCGGAGATCACATCCAGACCAGGAACCGGGCCGGGTGTCGCAACCTCGGCCAGTGTTGCTTGCCCGGAAATCAATTCCCCGAAGCCTGGTCCGCGACGAAGCCCGAACAGTCGGTGAATTTGCGGCCGACGAATATCGGTGTCGATCAAGAGAGTCCGTCGACCCGACCGCGCGAATCGAACCGCCAGATGGCCGGAGAGCACGGTCTTCCCCTCGCCTTCGGCCGCGCTTGCGACAACGAGCGTGTAACCCGGCTCCGCCATCAGGACCGGCGCGATCACCGCTCGGGCCATGTCGATGGCATCGGTCAACCGGAGGTATTCCCGGCGCGCTCCGGCCTGTTCGGGTGGGTTGAAGACGGGGAGCACACGAGCCTGAACTGTCGGCACCGCTCCGATCACTCGAATCCGGGCCGCTGCGATATCCGCGGTCCCATCCACACGCCCTCGACGCACATCCAGCCAGGCGATAAAGAGAAGCACGACGAAGAACGCGCCGAATGCAGGTGCTCCGGCATACTTGACTGGGCGATCCCAGCGCGGCGTCTCAACGATCACGGCTTCCTCGATCACGCGGGCACGCGGAGGAGCTTGAAGTTCGACATCCAGAGCCTGAATCTTCGAGTTGACCAGCCGGAGTTGCTCTTCTTGCTGTGTCATCTCGCTGCGCAACAGTTCCAGGTCGGCAATTCCCCCAGCCAGCTCCTTTGCCGTCCCTTCACGCCGCTTGATCTCAGCGTCCAGAAGCGGGAGGTATTGCTTGGCACCGGCCGCGATGCGCCTCAACGCCTCCGTCTCCAGAGTTTGTCGATACTTGGCTGTCGCTTTGACCTGGTCGACCACAAGCCCACGCAGAACCTCGCGACGTTTGGCCAGCGCCGACTGCTCCCGTGCGAGTTCCATCACCAGTTGCTTGTATTCCTCATCGTTCTCGTAGCCCTTCAGACTGCGCAAGCCGACAATCCTCGTCTCGATTCGGGCAATGTTTTTCCGAATCCTATCGGCCACCAGATCGTTGAGAAAGACCGGTTCCAGGGCAGTCTCGACAGTCGTTGGATCGGCTGGCGGGTCATCCGGCGAGGAGGTCGTGATCTCCGACCGCTGGATCGCGGCCTGGTAGAACAGAAGCTCGGTTTGAAGGCCGTGGATTTGGGCTGTCAACTGCTCGTACTTCACCCGCAGTGCCGCCACGTCGCGGGCACCAAGCCCTTCGGCCTTGATCGCCATCTTCTGTCTCAGCAACTTGACGTTCGTGTCGTGCTTGGCGGCCAACTCCTTGAGTTGCCCGAGGCGGGCCACGCGCTCGTTGTGATCCTTGTTGAGAATCTCCCGCATGTAGGCTTCTCGGATCGCGTTGAGCACCAGGAGCAACTCATCGGGATTGGTCCCCTTCAGACTGATCCGAAGGATTTCTGGGGCAACCGTGTAGTCGGCCTGAATCTCTTTCTCCAGCCAGGCGACGGGGTCCGGGTTTGCGCGAAGTGTCGCAAGCTCAAGCGAAGCAAGATCGCGAACCACAGTCTGCCGAACCAGTCTGCTCTTGACCGTCGCGATCTGAGTTCGCTGATAGTTCGCGTGATCGGTGCGCCCTCCGAGGTCCGCGTAGAGCAGAGTCGGCTGGGCGTTGGAGACGTGGAGCATCGTCCGGGCCGTGTAGACCGGAGTGAGTTGACTCTCAGCGCCGTAAAAGACCGCAACCGCCATCGCCAGTGCCAGCGGAATGGCGATCAACCACCTCCTGCGCACCGCGTGGAGGAGCTTCGCGGGGGAAAGCCCGCCCGCATCGGCCGACTCTTCACCTTCACCCACCGGTCTGGGTGGTTCTGACGGAACCAGAAGCGCTGGGGAACGCGCTGGGGAGAGTTCCGCCACTGGACCGATTGCAGTCGCCATGTTGGGATCGCCTGGGCGGGACACGCGGAACGATTCAGGAAGTACGCAACTGGCTGGATTGGGCGATGCGCAAGTCGCAAGAGGCGGAAGTTCTGCTCTGGATTCTTTCGACTGTTTCTTTCGACTGCCGGATTGGGCTTGTTGAACGCCCTGCATTGAGCGAAATGCAGGGCGTACTCCGGGCCCGTGGGTGACAGGCACCCACACCGCTCGCACTCGTTGCGGCACTCACCGAGGACAATCCAACCCCGTCTCCCTCTGTCTGAAGGAGTTCGAGAAGGATCATCTGGCAAAGCCGCGGTTTGGAAGGAAGTCCTGCGACCGCGGAAGCGAGTGACGGCTTACAGAGATGCATTGAATTGCAAAGACGAGACCAAAACCGCCGGCATTCTTCCGCGCTGGTCCGAGACGCCCACAATCCCACGGAAGAAACGCACCGAAATCTCCTTTTCGTCTCTCCCCTGCCGGCCGACACATCGACACACGGAGGCCGCGCTTTACACTTGTGCGCGAGTGTTGTTGGCGAAACTGGGAGAGTGTAAAGGGTCTCCTCCTGGTTGCGTCGGTTGGCTGAGTTGTTGGCTGCTCCGTTTGTCTGTCTGCCGGTGTCCGCTGGTGAATTCTTGGCAGGAAGGAAACTCGGTCGGGAAGTTCCGATTGTAGCGGCTGTAGGAATACGCCTGACGTGATCTGTCGATCAATTCCGACTAGGCAGAAGAATTCGGCTGGGTATATTCTTCATTCCCAACCTCGCTGGCTTGCCTCGCAACCTGCCCGCTCTCCGGGCCTCCCGAAGATTGATCCGAGAGGAACTGGGACCAACCGCGCACGCGACTGTTGTGTTTCGACTCCGAACGCTGTTCCGAGTGAACGTGACTTCGACCTGCCGTGAACTCACACCCTGTGGAGGTGTTCCGCCAAAGTGGATTTCTTCGACCGCTGAACGTTCGCGCGATGGATCGCCCCTAACGTCACGGATGGCCCAACCTGAGTCGGCTTGACTTGTGAAGCCACTCGCCCACCCGCCCCGGATCATGCCCCTCACAGACCGAGGCGAGGCTCATGGTTAGGAACGAGCACCCATGAAGAGCATCACGACCCTGTTGGTGACCCGCGACCCGTCTGTCATCAACGACATCAGACATCTTCACGACGACATCGAGTACGCGCAACTCGAAGTGTGTGGCCGACTCGAGAAGGTGCCGGCCCGGCTCAATCAGCCGAACACTCTGCTGCTCATTCATCGCGATCCCTCAACAGACCCGGCTCCATTGCGGGCGATTCTCGGCGCCGCGGCTCGCGCACTCATTCGAGCCGTGGTGGTCTCCAGCCCAGGAGTTGATGGTCGTCCACACACGCCGGATGTCAGTGCGGACCCGGTTTACTACCTTCCGGACGATCTGCCGGCTTTGCGCGAACTCCTCCACTCGGTGCATGCGGCCAAGGTCCGGACAAGTGCCCCGCACACACCGCCAGCCAACCCGGTCGATCCGATCACCGCTTCGCTTCTGGGGAGCGAACTCGACGACCACCTCGTTCGCATTCGCCGGGTCGCCAATCAACCGACCACGATTCTGCTGACGGGCGAAACCGGCTCCGGCAAGAGTATGCTGGCCCGCTTCATCCACGCTGTCTCTCCTCGGCGCGACGAACCGTATCTGGTGGTCGATTGCGGAGCGCTTTCCGGGCATCTGATCGAAAGCGAGATGTTCGGTCATGTGCGTGGAGCGTTCACCGGGGCCGAACGAGACCGGCAGGGGAAGTTCG
This sequence comes from Planctomycetia bacterium, assembly GCA_022616395.1. Classification (GTDB taxonomy): domain Bacteria; phylum Planctomycetota; class Planctomycetia; order Gemmatales; family Gemmataceae; genus Gemmata. The sequence goes on from JAKEEV010000059.1 coordinate 6,229, forward strand.
CTGCGGCCGGAACGGGAACGCTGGTCCTTGATGAGATTAACTCGCTTCCGCTGCCGCTTCAGACCAAGCTCTTGCGGGCCGTGGAGGAGCGCGTGTTCGAGCCGGTTGGGTCGAACAAGTCGGAACCGTTGCGTGCTCGGTTGATCGCGATCAGCAACGTTCCTCTGGAAGACGAAATCCGCCGCGAGCGGTTCCGGGCGGATCTGTTCTACCGGCTGAATGTGGTGGAGTTTCGGATTCCACCCTTGCGGGAGCGTCCGGGAGCAGTGATTCCCATCGCTCACCAACTCCTTCGCGCAAGCGCCACCGCGACGTGTCAGGGTGTCTCGGCAATCTCGCCCGCGGCCATCGAGTCGATGTTGCGGTACAACTGGCCCGGCAACGTTCGCGAATTGCGAAACGTGATCGAGCGAGCCGCGGCTCTCGCAACTGGTCCGGTGATCCAGCTCGACGACCTGCCGGAGTCGATTCGCGGAAGCGCGGTCATGCCGGCTCTGTCTTTGGCGAGTCTCAGTTCCGCGAAGAAAGTCGGCGCGGTGCCCTTCCCTGTGGAAGGTTCGATCCCGCTGGTTGCCGCGGGTGATAATGAGGCGGCCCGGATTCTCGCGGTGCTTCAGAAGCATAACAACAATCGTCGAAAGGCCGCGGCCGAACTGGGTCTGAGCCGCGTATCGCTCTACAAGAAACTTCACCGGTATGGCTTGTTCGTCCGCAAGCAGCGGACCTCCAACGCCGGGTGAATGTAGTCCTCACGCTCCGCGTGAGGTGGAAAGACCTCACGCGGAGCGTGAGGACTACAATTAACTTCCTCCCACGAGCGGCGCGGTAGACACGGTCTTGATGACACGAAACTCGGAAGTTGGTTCCAGCGCAACGAGCACTTCAGCAAGTTGAGTTTGCACTCGTCGAACGTATTCCCACGTTTGCCGAACCACCGGGTCTTCGTGAGTTGGCGCGTGAGCGCTGGCGTAATCTTCGATGATCCGCGGCCCGCGCTCTTCATCTCGCGTCTTGGAACGCTCAACGGCGGAACCGAACGCTTCCAGCAACCCGGACAGCCGCGATAAGCCCTCGTACTCCTCGCGCTCGGTCAATCGGCGCAACGCTCCCTCGCCGTCCTTTGCCAGAATTCGGGTCGCCCGATCAAGCAACAGTAACAACCGGAAGCGGTCGAGGTGTTCGGTGTAAGAACGAATGGCCGCAAGTCGGTGCCGTTCGAGAAGGACATTGCGACCGAGGCCAGGAATCTCGTTCTCGGTGTAGACTTCGCGTCCGCCCGCGCGTTCGAGCCGGCGTTTGGCGTCCGCGACCAGAACCATGATGTCGGGACGGAAGACTTCGTGAGCGAACTGATTGCGGGCCGCGCGGTCGCGAGCGCGGAACTTGAGGAAACACCTCTGAACAGCATAAAGATTCTCGGTTAAAACCCACGCGGGGACGAGCACGTTCGC
>JAKEEV010000060.1 GCA_022616395.1 Planctomycetia bacterium
ATCTCCGCCTGGGTGCAATCGAAACTGGTTTGGATCGGAAAGTCGCCGACATGCTGGCGGAACTGGACCGGAAGCGTTGCCGGGCTTTGATTCTCGATTTGCGCTGGTGTCCGGGTGGGTACGTCACTCCGGGGGAGCGCATCGCGGGGATGTTCCTTGCGAGGAACGCCATCATCGCCGAGATGAGATACCGCAACCCCAATTCCGGCAACTCCGGGCCGGTCCGCAATAACTACACCGACATCACTCGATACACCACTTACCCAATCGTTGCGCTCGTCGGCAACGAGACGACGGGCGGCGGCGAATTGATTGCCTCAGCACTACGCGACAACGACCGCTGCGTGCTGTTGGGTCAGCGAACCATTGGCCGCGCGTCAATTCAGAATGTGATTGACGGCGGATTCGGAGGACTTCAGTTCAAGGTCACCGTCGGCACTTGCTTGCGGCCCAACGGCAAGGCGCGTCAACGGCTCCCCGACAGCGGACCGCTCGATGAATGGGGACTGAAGCCGGATGAGGGTCTGGAAGTGCCGGTCACACTCGACAAGTCGACGGAGTTGCGTCGCTGGGCGGACCTGCACGCTCTTCGCCCCGCGGAGAGCAACGAAGCACTCGACTTCGACGACGAGACCAAAGACCCGCACCGCCTCGCCGCGCTCGCCTATCTTCGCAAGAAGATCGGTAAGCCGCCGGGAGCGAAGGAAAAGTAGGCGACCTCGCTCCGCGAGTCGCGTCACGAGCGCAGCGAGTGACCTACTTTGTTTGCGAGTCGCCTACTCTCACTACTTTTCCTCGCCAATCACCGCGTCTGTCCATTCAATACTCCGGTAATCCCCCGGAGTGTTCCCATGCGACTCGCTTCCATTCTGACGCCTCACGGAGCGCGCGCAGCGCTCGCTGTCTCCGATGGCTACATCGACCTGCGCGCGACCGACCGCGGGCTTCCTTCGCGCATGAAGTGCTTGCTCGCGGCTTCGCCCGCGATTCGCAAGGCCGCCGCGGAGACCGCGTTCAGCAAAAACGCGGTGAAGTACGCGACCAACGCGGTGAAACTGCTCCCGCCGGTGCCTGATCCCGACAAGATCCTCTGCATCGGTCTGAACTATCGCGACCACGCGCTCGAAGGAGGAAAGGCGATCCCCGCCGAACCGGTGCTGTTCGGCAAGTTCCACAACGCCCTTGTCGCTCACGGCGACCCAATCAAGTTGCCGAAGGTCGCTCAGAAGGTCGATTACGAAGCGGAACTGGTAATCGTGATCGGCAAAACCGGCAAACACATCCCAAACACCGATAGCGCCTTCGAGTACGTCGGCGGCTACACCTGCGGGCACGATGTTTCGGCCCGCGACTGGCAGTTTAGGGGGGAAGAAAAGCAGTGGATCATCGGTAAGACATTCGACACCTTCGCCCCAACAGGACCGGTACTCGTAACGACCGATGAACTGACCAACCCGCACAAGCTCCAGATTCAACTGAGACTCAACGGCACCACGCTTCAGAACTCCAACACGAAGGAGTTCATCTTCGGCGTACCTCACTTGCTCTGGTATCTCTCTCAGGTGGTGACTCTGGAACCGGGCGATCTGATTTTCACCGGCACGCCTCCGGGAGTGGGCATCGCGCGCAAGCCTCCGGTGTTGCTCAAACCCGGTGACGTTGCCGAGGTCGAAGTGGAAGGCATCGGAGTGCTGAAGAACCCGGTCGTCGCGGAGAGTTGACCGCAATTATTCTTCAGCCCGAAGGGCTGGGACAACAAAGCCCAGGGCAACGCCCTGGGTTAGCAATGGGGTTTGTTTTCCAGGCTGAAAGCCTGGGACAAAGGCTTGGTGTCGCAGCCCTTCAGGCTGCATTCAATTCGCGCATTCAAACCCAGGGCGTTGCCCTGGGCTATGTTGTCCGACCCCTTCGGGGTCAAGAAAGGATTCCTGACACCAACCTCGCCATCGCGATTCGCGAAGCTATTCTGACCTCGTTGAGTTCACCGTGTCGGTGTTTAGCTTGTGCTTTGCACAAGGGCGATGTTGCGTCGCCCCAGCGCATTCCACACTGCTCAACGTGAGGAAGGCTGTTCCAGCACCGCTTTCGGTGCCGTGAGCCTTCCACAACCACAGGTCAGGAAGTAAACGCGGCACGGTGAACTCAACACCCTTCAATCTTTGTCCGGTTCCTGCTGGTCCAACTTCTCTGGAATGCGGCAACTGGTCACGGGCTTTTCAATGCGGTGAACCAGATACCGACCGCCGGGCGAGCGGAACACCACTGGCTGATCCCACGGGAACTCTTTCCGCTGCCATGCGGGGAGCACTTTCGGCAAGCCGTCAACATCCACTTCATTGAGCTGGTCGTATTTCTCCGTGATGCGGTTCATGTCGCTGACCACGAACTTCGCGTGTGGAACCGCGAGCTTCAACTCACGCAATACTTCCTGCTCCTGCCACTTTCCCAAACCTGCCGCGTTGGCGACATGCATGAACCGGAAGCCCGGCTTCACGTTCAGATCAAGATAAAGCGCATGAGGAGAGTCGTGCCACGTGATCAGTTCGCCATCACGCACGTTTTGAGCGCGAAGGTAGTCCGCGACTGCTCCGAGTTCCACCGGATCGACTCCTCCGAAGTGCCGCGACCACCGAGCAACACCCTGACTCGCTTCGCGCGATGGTTCGCGCTCCAAACACTGCGACCACCAGCGCGTGCGGGTCACATCAAATGCCGGATGCGGATTCACAAATGGAATACTCTGGCTTGTACACAACATCAACACGCCCGCGACCACTTGCAGCAACACAAGCGCGAAGGGAACCGCCCAGCGGTTCGCAGCGAACAGCGCGAACATCAGCAGCGTTTCGGGAACGTGGACGTAGTGAAACGGCCGCTGAAGTAGCAGCGCTGTGAATAGCCACGCCAGATACACCGCCGCGAGCATCATGCGAGGGAGTATGTGAGGAGCTTCCGACTGACTTCGCAGGTTCGCGAGGGCCAGCGGAACGGCCAGCAGCGCCAACGCGCTATACGGCGGGAAGTATTGAAGCTGCAGGATCGCTCGGAACGGCAATTCGCGTCGCACGAGGGCAAAGTAGTCCGCGTTCCATGTCGTCCAGATGTTCACGAAATACGGCCACGCGCCGGTGGAGATAAGCCACGCCAGTCCAAGCAAACCCGCGACTACCCCGCCCGCGAACACCGCGACGTGATCCGCCACGCGCAACCGGCGCAAGGTGACAAGCCAAGCAGCGGCCGCGATGAATAGCATGTGAGGCTTGATCCAGCACCCAACGCCCCAGATCAATCCTTCCGCGAACGCCAGAAGAAGCGAGTTTCGCCCTTCGGCACGCTTGAGTCGCAGCATGATAGCGACGACAGCCGGGAGCATCATCCACACATCACGTTGGACGTGATTGAACTCGTGAATGAACAGATAGAACGCCGCGATTGCGGCACACATCCACGCCACGTTCGCACGATCCGAGCCGCTTCCGCGCGCAAGCCACACCAGTCCGAGAGTCACGAGCGCCACGATTGCCAGATCGGTTGCGCGAATGGTTTCCGCGCTCAGACCGAACACTCCACGCACGCACCAGAGCGCCCACGCGAAGCCCGGCGGATTGGTCTCGAATACGTCGCGATAGTGAACGCCATCGGTTGCAATGGCGTTCGCGGCGACCGCGTGTAAAGTCGCATCACACCACAGCGGCATGCGAAGAAAAAGCGGAACGCCAACGAAGAGAAACACCCCCGCGACCAGCCAACCAAGCGCGGCCGAACGCCAGGGAAACCACCGGGAGCGAGTTGATTGAAGTTCGGGCATGCCGAAGTGTAGCACGCGGCTTCACTCATCCGGTCCGAGTTCGTCAAGGGTGCCCAGATCGGCCCAGTCCGGCACGCGAATCACGCCCAGCGGTTGCGTGACGTGATGAACAACGTAGCGTCCGGAGCGAAACACCACCGGCTGATTCCACGGAAACTTTCGGCGCTCGTTGGGAGGCAACCACACCGGTAGCGGATCGCCGAGCCTCCACGAAGCCGGATCGTAAGACGCGTTGCGATCCCAACGAGTTCGCTGAAGATCGCTGACAACATAGCGTTGCCGGCTCACGGCGACTTCGCGCGCGATGATCTCTCGCTTTGACTTGATGCCGAACGCGGTGCCGTAGTGCATGTATCTCGTGGCCGGTTCGAGATCGAGCATCAGATAGAGTGGATGCGTGCCATCGTGCCAGCAGTTCAGTTCTCCTGGCCCAAGCGGTGGATCGACGGTGCGCAAATAACCGGCCACATCGTTCAGTTCGCGCCATCTGGTTCCACAATGAATGTCGGTGTACTGACCGAGCTTGTCGCGCAACTCCGGCGAGCTTCCCTCACCCCAGCATCGCGGCCAGAGTTTCACCACTTCCCAGTTCGCCAGCGGGTGCTTCTCGAACTTCAGGTAAGAAGTCTTCGGGTCAATCGCGCGAATGATCGGCCTCGCGCCTGGATTCGCCTCCGCGACGTTCACCAGCACGCCGACCACGATAAACCACACGAGATACACGAAGCCGAAACTCCAGCGGTGACTCGCGATCAGCGCCATCGCCAAGAGCAACAGCGGAACGTGAACGTAATCGAATGCTTTCTGAACCAGCACCGCTTGCGCGAACCACGCGAGGTAAAGCGCGGCCAGAATCGCACGCGACGCGGCCGACTGTTCGCTCGCGGAGCGCAAATACAGCGCGTCGGAAAGCGGAATCTTCGCCGGTTCACCTGATCGTCGCGACCACACGCGCGCTTCCCAGAGCGCAAGAAGCGCAAGCGGAATCGCGGCGAAGTGCAGCGAGCTTTCTGGTCGGAAGCAAACGAACGCGCGGTCGAACCGGTCGAACACATGCCCGGCCTCCGAGAGATAATCCGGGTTCCAGTTCAAGAAGATGTCGAGGAAGTACGGCCAGGCTCCGGTTGTGACAAGCCACACGATACCCGGCACGCCAGCGAGCAACCCGCCGAGCATCAGCCCGCCGAAATCGCCCGCGACTCGCCGAGCAGACTCGTTCCGCAAGAGCAACACAACCGAGACCAGCCACACACCCAACGCGGGAATCACGACATGCGGCTTGATCCACACCGCCACGCCCCACAGGAAGCCTTCAAGGATTGCCAGACGCAACAGCGACTGACTGCTTCCCGCTCGACCGATCTGCTTGAGTCTGAATCGAGCGGCGAGTACCGCCGGGAGAAGCATCCACGGATCGCGCTGGATATGGTTAAACTCGCTGGTGAACAGATACCACATCGCGACCGCGGCTACGAACCACGCGACCGTGTAGCGTTCGGCTCCGCAGTTCCGAATCCACCCACACAGCACCACGACAATCGTGGCGATCATGACAAGATCGACAGCGCGCATCACTTCGTAACTCCAACCGAACACAGCGCGCACCGCGGCCATCGACCAGTCGATCCCCGGTAAGTTGGTGTCGAACACGTCGCGGTAGTGGACTCCTCCGCGCAGGATCGACCGGGCCGCGAGGTCGTGAAGCGTCACGTCGTTCCAGGGTGGCATGCACACAAAGAGAGGCACGCCCGCGACAAGAGCAACAATCGCCACGGCCCAGCCGAGCCTTGCAGATTGCCACGGCCAGAGCCACGAGACGTGGGATTCCACTGGCGGGGTAGTCTTTTCGGAATCCACGAGATAAGTTTGTGCGAAGCCAAAAGTTAAGGTTGCAGGTGTTGCCGAAGTCTACGGCTCGGTTTGCGGTGGTTCAAGATCCAGGAAAAATGGTCGAAAAAGCCAGAAATCCGTTGCAACCCATCTGGTGGAGGGATAACATCCCGTGGTGGAAAACGGATTCTCCGTCAATCTGGCACAACCCGGACGGACTCGTGACCTCTCTTGCCGACTCCCGACTGTTGGAGAAATCGGTTTTCCCGCGACTGCCGGTCCTCTCCCAACCGGTCACCGCGCCTGCGGTTTGGGGCTTCATTTGAGGTCAACCCGAAGGAGCGACGCGATGAACACCTGTCCCGTTCTCTCGCCCGGCCCAGCTGAGGTTCTCACAAGCAGCCCGCTTGGGCAACTCCGCCGTTTGGTCGTCACCGCGAGCGAAACCGAGGTGGTGATTACCGGCCAGGTGTCCAGTTACTACCTCAAACAGCTCGCCCAGGAAACCATCCGACCCACTCTCGGTCAACGCACGCTCCGCAACCATGTCGAAGTTTGCGCTGAAGAAAACTGAAACACGAACCGAACCACAACCGCCCCACGATTCAGCGCCCGCCATAACGCGGGCGCTGGGCATTTCGTAGGACACAAAGTAGGACAGGCTTCCAGCCTGTCATTGCCCGAGACAGGCAAGATGCCTGTCCTACGGAGGCATCAACACGATGTCGATGACGTAAATGGTTCCGTTGCTGCACGCGATCCCGTCTCCGCTGATCTTCGCCGCACCAATCTTCAGCCCGTCCTTCGTTTCTTCCACCTTCAACGAAGTGCTTCCCAGAGACTTCACCTCCTTGCCAGTCTCGCCCTTGAGGTCGGGCACGGTCAGCTTCCCTTTGACCACATGACCCCGGACGAGCTGCTTTAACTTTGCCTTGTCCGCGACCACTTTCGTGATGGTCTGGTCGTCGAACTTCTTGAACGCGGCATCGCTGGGAGCAAAGAGCGTGAATGGTCCCGGTCCCTTGAGCGTTTCGGCTTCTCCGCTCTCCTTGATGGCCAGAGCCAGAACCGTGTGGCCCTTCATGTTGGTGATCGTTTCCGCAATCGTGGTCGTATCGGCGGTGCGAGCGCTCGGCGCGAGGCCAAGCATCGCGGCCAGCACGGAGCCAGCGAGTAACTTCACCTTCATGGCGTTTGCTCCTATTCGCGGTTCCCAGATCGAGTGTGGAAAGATAGAATACCCGCGTACACCATCTTCCTCAAGCCGCGAATGTAGTCCTCACGCTTCGCGTGAGGTCGCGAGCGCAAGCGAGCGAAGAAAGGCTCATCACGCCGAGCGTGATGACTACTCTGAAGAACGGCACACGGATACCTTCTACTACTCTTCCTCAAGCCGCGAACCGCCATGAGCCGCAAACCCACGGACGGGACGAAGCAGGGCAAACAACCGCGGCTGTTCGCTGACGACTTCGACGGCTTCGGGCCAAGTCGATTCCGCCCCGCGGACGAAACTCCACCTGTTCACGAAATTCGCGGCAAGCGCGTCAGTCGATTGAAGCGCGGAGTGCGTGCGGATGCTCCGCGCTTGCCCGGTGTGTATGGAATGCTCGATGGCCGCGACCGGCTCATTTATGTGGGCAAGGCGAAGAACCTCCGCAGCCGCTTGCTCTGTTACTTCCGCGAAAACAGCCGCGAGCCGAAAGCCGGGCGAATCATCTCACAAACCAGGCGCCTCGTCTGGGAGCAAACGGGCGATGAACTGGCCGCTCTGTTACGCGAACTGGAACTGATTCAGCGCCTGCGCCCGCGCTTCAACGTGCTCGGTGTGCCCGGCGTTCAGCGACACCATTACGTTTGCATTGGCAAGGCACCCGCGCCTTATGTTTACCTCACCGCACAGCCTACCGGCAAGGAGTTGGGCATCTATGGCCCGTTCACGACATGGTGGAAGTCCGAGGACGCGGCCCGGCGACTCAACGACTGGTTCAAACTCCGAGATTGCCCGCAGACCGTGACAATGCGCTTCGCGGAGCAGTGCGAGTTGTTCGAGGGCGACCGTTCGGCGAAGTGCTTGCGCTTTGAACTGGGCACTTGTTTCGGACCGTGTGCGGGGGAGTGTTCGAGGAAGGATTACTCGGTCGGAGTGCGCGGAGCAAAGGCGTTTCTGGATGGCCGCGACCGTTCGATGCTCAAGACGCTGACCCAACAGATGGAAGAAGCATCCGCAGCGTTCCAGTTTGAACGCGCGATGGCTTTACGAGACAGACTTCAGGCGGTGCAGTGGCTCGATGACCGGCTTGGCCTGCTTCGACACGCACGCGAGCGGAACTCATTCGTCTATCCGCTTGCCGGCGTCGAGGGCCGCGTGCGCTGGTATCTGATTCATCGCGGGCAAGTGCAGAGCGTCTCGTTCGCGCCTTCGACGCCCGAAACCTCTTCAGATGTGATGAAGCAACTCGCAGCGACATTCCTCGACCATCCCGTGCCCACGGTGTTATCGGATGTCGCGGTGGATAGTGTGCTGTTGGTGGCTGGGTGGTTCCATCGGCACCCCGAAGAGCGCGCGAAGTTGCTTACGAAGGCGAAAGCCGAAGAAGTGTGTGGGTCTTCGTAGGTGCCGCGAGCCGGGCGGCACTTGTTTTCAGTTTGTAGTAACCCGCTTTAGCGGGTTGCACTTCCAGACCCACTAAAGTGGGTCACTACGAACATAAACACAACTTGCCTCGGCTCGGCGGGCCTACTGTCAGGTGTAAAGCGATGGCATCCACGGCCAGATGTAGATGCTCAGGATCATGCACCCGGCGACGACCGTGGCCAATCCGCCAATCATGATCGCAAACACCCCAAGCGCGTTACCGATGTAGCGACCGTTCGACCGCTCCACGGCCTTCATCGCGGCCCCACCAGTGAGTGCGGCGATCAAGCCCAGCACAAACGGCAGGAAGTACGCGAAGATTTGAAGCGAGTAGTTGGCGATCTTCGAGCGTTCGGTGAGAGCCAGCAGTTTGTTGTCGAGCTGTTCGCCGAAGATGCTCGTTTCGCCCTTCACCATTGCCCGTTCATGCCACGGTCCCGGTTGAGCGGGCAAGCCACTTGCCCCGCGTGCCTGTCGTAGCGGGCTATTGGCAATGTGCTTTTCGGACTGCATGGAGCCGTAAAGCGCCAGCACCCCGGCGAGTATCGCCGTGATGAAGCCGGTCCACGACATCCAGTGAACCGGCACTCTTCTCGCCAAACCTGTCACCATCGTCGATGATCCTCGCGGCTTTGAAAGTATTAGGCATTCGCTGGGTGCCATTCTGAAAGACAGAAAGGCAACGGCACCCAGCGAATGCCTAATACTCTGAAGACGCAGACGAAGAACGGCACACGGCGTGTGCCTGCTACTTTCTGGCTTGTCGCGTCGCAGTCGGGTAAGGTGTGCGGAAACCGCTCCTTCTCCCATTGCCCGACGCTGTCCATGAGCAACTCCACGCCACCCGCGCTTCTATTGTCCCCGTGGAGGTGGTGGGTGTGCATCCTGTTGATGCAGGCGACCGTCATCAACTATATGGATCGCATGGCCCTGAACCAACTGGCCACGGAGATCCAGGCGGCATTCGGGCTGAACAATACGCAGTACGGATGGCTGGAGAGCGTCTTCTCGTTCGCCTTCGCGATCGGTGCGATCAGCACGGGATTCGTGGTGGACCGGGTGAGCGTCCGGTGGGTCTACCCGCTGATGGTTGTGGGGTGGTCGCTCGCGGGCATCCTGACCGGGTTCGCCGGGTCGTTCTGGATGCTGCTCACCTGCCGGTTTTTGCTAGGGCTGTTCGAGGCGGGCAACTGGCCGTGCGCGATTCGCACGCTCCGGACCATCCTCCCGCCCGAGGAGCGGTCGTTTGGCAACTCGCTGTTCGGCAGCGGCACCGCGCTGGGCGCGGTTATCACGCCGATGATGGTGCTGGTCATCCTCCGCTGGGCGGCATTCAACGGTCACACCCAGGCGTGGCGCGTGCCCTTCCAGGTGATCGGCAGCATCGGGTTAGTGTGGGTGGCACTGTGGTTCCTCACCATTCCTCCCCGGATGCTCAACCCGACCGACGAGACCGGAGCACCGCCAGCTCACCAGGGGGCACTGCACTTCACGGAGATCTTTCGCGACCGGCGGTTCTGGGCGATCCTGGCGGTGTGCCTGGGTGTCAACATCGCCTGGCACGGCTACCGCACCTGGCTCCCGCTCTACCTGCGCAAAGAGCACGGATACTCTCTGGAGGAGATGAGCAAGTTCACAACCGCCTACTACCTCGTTGCCGACATCGGGACGTGGACGGTGGGTCTGGTCACGCTTGTACTTTGCAAGCGCGGGATGCGAATCCACCTGTGTCGGGTTCTCATGCTCGCCGGCTGCGCGCTCTTGACGCTCTGTACACTCGCGGTTCCGTTTCTCCCCGGCGGCTGGGCGCTCGAGGTTGGATTGTTACTTGTCGCATTCGGCGCGCTGGGGTTGTTCCCCACCTACTTCGCGCTGAGTCAGGAGTTGTCGTCCAAGCACCAGGGGAAGGTGACCGGTACGCTCGGCGCTTGCGCTCACCTGTCGCTTGCCACCGTCTATCCAATCGAAGGCTGGATCTGCGACGTGACTGGGTCTTACGAATGGGTACTGGGCGGCATCGGCATCTTCCCGCTGATTGCGCTGGGCGTTGTGCTCTGGCTCTGGCCGCCGTGGTACGCACCGCCTCCACCGGAAGAGTGAGGAGTGAGGAATGAGGAATGAGGAGAAAAGTCCAAAGGCACTCGCGACTGTCTTTTCTCCTCATTCCTCATTCCTCACTCCTCACTTCTTCGGCTTGACCACTCTTCCCGCCGGGTTTACCATTTTCCGCCCCAAGTTTGTAATCGCAGGGAGGCGGCAATGAGCGAAGAAATGTCCTTCTGGCGTCGTCGGCGCGTGCTGGTGACCGGTTGCACGGGCTTTCTGGGCGGGGCCGTTGCGAGAGAGTTGATGAGCGCAGGTGCAACGGTGATCGGACTGGTGCGCGATCGGGCGCGCGCTGGATCGTTCGCACGCGAGCAGGGTGAAGGCCGGTGTCACGCGATTTATGGACGAGTGGAAGATCTCTTTCGGCTGCACTCCGCAATGGCCATTTACGAAGTGTCAGTGGTGTTCCATCTCGCCCCGATTGGCACGCCCGCGGTTGTCCGGGCGGTGAAACTCTACTCCTCCCGCATTCCCGTCGTGACCGCGCAGCCGATTCCACAACTCGCGCAGACCGACGAACGCGATGAGTGTCTCAGTGTGGCCCGGTTCGGCGAAGTGTTTGGCCCTGGCGACCGGAATCTCTCTGGCGCGGTGCCCGCAACCGCCCTCGGACTGCTCGCGGGCGAGACCATCGTGCCCGCGGATGGCTCAGCGCGCGATTTCGTCTTCGTTCGTGATGCAGCTCGGGCGTGTCTGCGCGTTGCGGAAGACTTTCACACGAATGGGGCAGCCGATTATTCCTTCCGCAGTGGCTGGCGGATGACCGACCGGCAGATGTGTTCCGCGATGCGCGCTGTGTGCGCGGGTCGCTCAGTGAAACTGTCCGGATTCACACCGCCAACCAACCCGCTCGGCTGGCAACCGCAACAGCCGTTCACGGATGCGCTGAACGAAACACTCGCGTGGTGTCGCGAGTCTTTCCCGACAAGTTCCACCAGCACAATTCGTCAGGCGGCGTGACTTTCGTTCTTCGTACAACATCCCCCACGGTTCATGTTACTTCGAGGGATGTTGCAATGCCGACACAAACACTCGCCGCGCGACTGGCGAATTACGCGACTTCGCTCACGTTCGATAAGCTCACGAAGGAAGCCGTTCACGAAACGAAACGGCGGTTCATCGACTCATTCGCGACCGCGATTGGCGCGATGCCCTCAGACGCTTACGCCATCGCCAAGAAATGCGCCTCTCGCGTGTCGAGCAATCCTGGTGCATCGATCCTCGCGGGTGGAAAATCAAGCATCGAGTGGGCGACGTTCGTGAACGGCCTACTCATCCGCTATCTCGACTTCAACGACACCTATCTCAGTAAGGAACCCGCTCATCCCAGCGACAATCTCGCCGCGGTGCTGGCCGTGGGCGAAGCAGTCGGCGCGGGTGGAAAGGATCTCATTACAGCTTCGGTGCTGGCTTACGAAATTCAGTGCCGGTTCTGTGATGCGGCCAGTCTTCGCAAGCACGGAGTCGATCACGTCACTTACGGCGCGATCTCTTCGGCAGTCGCGGCCGGAAAATTAATGAAGCTCGATGTGACGAAGCTCGTTCACACCATCGGACTCGCGGGCGTGTGCAACGTCGCGCTTCGTCAAACGCGCTCGGGCGAACTGAGTATGTGGAAGGGCTGCGCGTTCGCGAACGCGGCGCGCAACGGAGTCTTCGCGGCTCTGCTTGCAAGCGAAGGCATGACTGGCCCGGCACCGATCTTTGAAGGCGATCTGGGATTCTTCAAACTGGTGGCACGAGAGGTGTTCACGCCGGCTCCGTTCGGAAGCGAACCGGGCAACGCCGACGGCTTCATGATTAACAAGACTTACATCAAGTTCTGGCCGGCGGAATACCACTCGCAAAGTGCCATTGATGCAGCTTTGCAACTGCGCGCGGAACTCAAGGGCGATGTGTCTCAGGTCGCGAGCATCGACATCGCAACCTTCGAGGCAAGTTACAACATCATCGGCAAGTATCCGGAGGCGTGGGCACCCAAGACACGCGAAACCGCCGACCATAGCCTTCCATACTGCACCGCGGCAGCTCTTCACGATGGCGATGTGTATCTGGAAACGTTCGACGAGGAGCATTTCACCAATCCGAAGCTCATTGCGTTCACCAATCGCGTGAAGGTGAGGCACGATGGCACGCTCGATCCGCGATACCCCACCGGAATCCCCAACCGCATCACACTGACTCTCGCCGACGGCCGAACACTGGTGAAGGAAGTCGAATTCCCGCGCGGACACGCCGGCAATCCAATGACCGATGCCGAAGTAGAAGCGAAGTTTCGGCGAGTGGCTGAACCGCGCTACGGCAAAGCGAAAGCGGATCAGATGCTGGCTCGCTGCTGGGATTTGGAGAAGCTCACGAGCGTGACAGAGTTGATCGGACTGTTCGGGTGAGCGTCGGGGCGTAAGCCCGACGGTGTTTTCGACGCGCACCGTCGGGCTGACGCCTAGCTCACAGAAACCGTCGGGCTGACGCCTAGCTCACAGAAACCGTCGGGCTGACGCCCCGACGCTCAATGATCCGGTCCGAGCTTGTACACCTGCACGGTCGCTTCCGCGACGGGTACATTCTCCGGCCAGTGGTACACAACACGCCCCTGAGCAGCGAGTTCTTTCGCGCCTTGGAGAGTCGGTAACCGAGAGTGTGGGCTTTTCCCGTTCTCCAGGATGACATACACGTTTCGCGGAGGATTCGGATTGTGGCCGTGTGGAACGCGATAGAGCGTTCGGCCCGAATACCATTCCGCCCAGCAGAACGGATCGATCACGGCATCTTGAGGAGTGAGATTCGCAGCCAGCCAGCGGCCCGCGTGCTTGTGGCCTTCGCGATTCGGGTGCATCGGCTTGAGAGCGAACGGTAACGCCGAGACCACAAGCGCGAGAAGAATGCTCGCGGCCGTGACTCGCACACCCAGCCGTTCGACTCGCGGCATCAGTTGACCGAGCGCAGCGGCGAGTAGCGGCAACCCCGCGGCTGCGAACTGACACGCGAGCAGAGTCAGTAACACCGTGTGCCGCTCGGAGACATATCCGACACGAGATGCCAGATACACCAAGAGAGCGAAGTTACACGCGGCCAGAACCGCGAGCACCCACAAGCCCGGCTCGACCGCGAATCGTCGGCGCAGAGCGATGATGCCAAAGAGTGCCAGCGGCCAGATCACATAGTTCGCGCTCTTGCTCGTCTCCTTCAGAACCGCTTGCACGCCCCACACAAGCTGCGATTTCCCCTTATCCTCTTCATCGTTCCACCACTCAGCGAACAGCGGACCGCCGGTTGATGCTCGCTGAGCGCCTGGCCCTCCACGATAGATCGCGGGAGGGCCATCTGTTGGGTTAAGCAGATACGGAGCTGTCGGCTTGTTCGAGAACTTCCCGATGAGAGCCATGTAAGGCACCGCGACAAACGCGACCCCGACCGTCAGAGCCGTGAGTCGGGCGAGAGCAACATCACGCGGCCACTGGCGCCTGAACCCCAACCAGAGAGCAACCGCGCCCGGTCCCATTGCAACCAGCAGTCCTTCGGGACGCACAAGATAACTCGCTCCGGTCGCAAGACCACACAACAGGAAACCCGCGATGCCAGGACGCCGAACTGCGCGCACAGCGAGCATGATCGCGACCGCCGTCGCGAACAGATAGACTCCTTCGGATAACCCATCGCTGGTGATTCGTGCCGGGACCGGCAACACCTGAAAGAGCAGAGCCGCGGCGAACCCGACATTGCGGCTAAAAAGCATTCGACCGATGAGGTACGTTGGCACAACTAACAGCAGAGCCGCGATTGCGTTGGCGACCTGAGCCGAAAGCAGAGCGTGTTCGGGTAACGGTCGGTTCGACACCAAGCTGACAAGCTTGCTTGCGGACCAGATGGCAAGCGGATA
>JAKEEV010000606.1 GCA_022616395.1 Planctomycetia bacterium
GCGACCGAGTGTTCGGAATCGATCATGAAGAATATCGCGTGCGCGCCTTCGCCGGAGTTTCCGACGACAGCCAGCGTCCGGGCGATTTCGAGTTTCACGATCCGCACTTGTGCGGGGCCTTTATTCCTCTCAAGAAGGTTGATTAACAGATTCTTGATTTTGCTCGCGCGCCGGGGATGTACCGCGTTGCGGAATGTATAGCCTTCCCACACCGTCCCCACTGCGTCCTTCGCGGTCAGGTCGCCGTGAACGAGGTGGATGATTCGCAAGGCCGTGAGCAATTCCCTTCTCGTGGAGTCAGGGTGAGCGAGTATTCCGAACGCGGCATCGAGCGCCCACTCCGGGTCTTCCTGTGTGGTGACCAGAGCGACCGCGAGTTGCGCGGTCGTTGGTCGGCCCCCACGCGGGATGTTGCCAAGCGGGATAATCAGCGCTGATGCAGCCCGAGCGGCAGCAGTGCGCAGGAGTTCATCCGAAGAACTGAGATTCGGCTTCACGGCGGCAAACAGAGGTTCGCCCCAGGCCAGTTTCTCCTGCCAGCGGAGAATCAGTTCCATCGCGGTTCGACGAACGCGGAGGTTGTCGGATGCGCAATCCTTCAACCACTGCGCGCTGGCTTCCTTTGTCCAGTCGAGTGATCGTTTCGCCATCGGTAGCGGCTTCGGGTTGACTTCGCCCTTGTCGAAGGTGATGCGATACACTCCACCACGAGTTCCGCGCCCGCCAATGCTCACGAACAGCTCGCCCGTCATCGGATGAACAGCCAGAGCTGTTGGAGCGAAGCCGCTCGTGCCGGTTGACTCCGCGAACACCTCTGGCTCGCCAATGTAAGTTGAGCCGCTCACTTTCAGCGGAACGAAGTGAATGCGCCCGAATGTCCAGTCCGCGAGGAAGAACCCTCCCTGATAGTGTTTCGGGAAGGACGTGTGTCGATAACACGCGACTCCCGTCGGCGATCCGCGCCCCAAGTAACAGATCGGAGCGACCACATCCGGGAAGTACGCGGGCTTGCGCCAGAACTGCCCCAACTGAGGAGAGCGCCAGCCGTAATTTCCTCCGGGCACGACATGATAGAACCGGCACGCTTCGTACCAGGGAAGCCCGACGCAGCGCTCGTTGTCGGAATCGTAAGTGAACGGTTCGCCATCGAGGTTGAAGTCGAACGAGTACGGGTTGCGGAATCCGTCCGCGACCACTTCCACGGATTTGAAGTCTGGTGAGATGCGCACAAGCGCGCCGGCGACGGGTTCCTTCACCGGCGAGCGCCCATCGGTGATGATCTCTTTCCGCACGCCGGCCATGTTGCCGCACAGCAGATAAAGCCAACCGTCTGGCCCTCTGCGAACCGCGTGAGCATGGTGTTCGCTGGTTGTCTTCAGCGCGAGAAGAGTTTCCGGTGGTCCTTTCAACTTGTCCTTGCCGTTGTAACCCGTGTAGCGCTTCAAGCCGCCATCCGCGACCACAAAGAGCGAATCGTCTTCAACCAGAAGTCCCATCGGGCCGTCCTTGAGTCCGTCGAGGAGATCAACAGCACGATCCGCGCGACCATCATTATCGGTATCGACCAACACTCGCACATAACCAGGCCCAGCGACCAACACTCGCCCCTCATCGTCGATGGTCATCGTGTAGATGTCGGGAGCAAGCGCATGATCCGCGACAATCCGAGCCGTGAACCCTGGAGGGAGCTTCAAGTCGGTGAATTCCTGCGGACCGAGAGGAATTGCCGAGCGAAGCCCGGCGATCACTCCCGGCTGTTGATTGCCGCCCGCTGGTTCGGGCTGAGCCAACGCAATTGCGCTCAGCAAGAAGAGAGGGGTCATGAGCGGTCTCCTGGAATCGGCTCCAGATTACGCTTTTTTGCGGAATGTTGCACGAAACATCGGGTGGGTTGCCACTATTGAAGGTGAACCGAGAGGGTTTGCCATGCCGCGACTGACACTCCGCACGCTTCTGGCCTACATCGACGACACGCTCGAACCGACCGAGGCCCGCGCCTTGGGGAAGAAGGTCGCGGAGAGCGCGGAGGCGAGGCAACTCGTGGAGCGCATCAAACGCATCACGCGCCGAAGAGGGCTTGCGACTCCGGTGCCGACCGACTCCGACGACGAAACCGCCGACCCGAACACCGTCGCGGAATACCTCGACAACCAACTTGATTCCGCCACGCTCAAGCAAGTGGAAGAAACCTGCCTGGAGTCAGACGTTCACCTCGCGGAAGTTGCCGCGTGCCACCAAATCCTGACTCTTGTACTGACGGAACCGGTGCGCGTGCCACCGAGCGCCAATCAACGAATGTACAAGATGGTCAAGCCGCCCGCATCCGACCACGCTCGGCGACCAGGTAAAACACTGCCAGTCAGCGGCGTTCTGCCACCGGTCAGCGAACATCCAGAAGACGAAGCGGACGCGGCTCTGCTGTTGGGCATGAAGCGCTATTCGGCGGAGGGTGGTTGGCCGGCTCGGTTTCTGCTGATCGGAGTCGCCGCGGCCCTGTTGATCTTCCTGGTCGGCGCTGTGTTGATGGCTCTTCCTCAGAAGCAACCCGACCCGCCGGAGACCTCACCCGGTCACTCGTTCGCTCAAGTTCCCGGCCCGCAGCCGCCCGGTTTTCCACCAGTCGTTGAGCCAAGACCCAAAGACCCTAACCCCAGTGGTGTCAGAGTCACGCACCCGGAGTTGGACCCGAAGGTCGAGAAGCTACCGAAAGTGGAAGTTCTCTCCCCGAACGCGCTCGTGGAAGCAGTGGCTGGGCAGATCGCAATTGCCACCAAAGCAACTGCGAGGAAGTCCGGCGATCCGAATCTCGGAAAGAGTCTCGTGCCACCTCCGGATCCGGGCTATCGCCAGAGGGCAAAGGTTGAAACAAGTCGCGTTCTGGTGATGACACGACACCCTGACGAGAAGGGGAAGTGGCGTCGAGTGCAGCCACTCGAACTCGGTGACGACACTGATTGGATCATCTCGAACCATCCGGTCATGGCTCTACCGGGCTACAAGGCAGATGTGATCGTGAATAATGGGCTACGTGATACACCGTTGTTGGAGGTCCATCTGTGGGGTAACGTTCCTGAACAACTGCCTTATCGTGTGTTTGAGTCGAAGGTGATGTTCCACATCGCTCCCCCTGAGTTCGATGCAGACATTACCTTGCTCGCGGGACGTATCTATCTGAAGAGCAAGAAACGAGATGCCGACAAGAAACCCGCCGAAGTGAAAGTGCGGCTGCGCGTGGGCACCGAAGTCTGGGACATCACGCTGCCGGACGAGAAGACGTCCGTCATGGTTGAACGAATCTCCTGGTTCGAGCCGGGGACCAAGTACGACCGCAAGGGCGGCTCGGAGCCGAAAGTCGAATGCCGTATCGCTGCTATCCTCGGCAACTTCAACTTCGATGCGAGAGGGGGCCTCAAACAGCCGGTCCTGATCACGGCGGAGCAACAGAGAACCTGGGACTCGGTCAGCGGCACTCTGAGCAACCCGAAAAAAATCGAGAACATGCAGGAAGCGAAACGGCACCCCGACTACCTCGATAAAGATGTCGTTGAGTTTCAGAAAAAGGTCACTGGGACTTTGACGGGTATGGCGGAGGCAGTTCCCGACCGGGACGGAGTTGGGTCGGTTGTGAAGAATCGCTTGACGCCCGACCCGACGAGCGTTAACGAGTTGCCCGCACGTCTGGCGATCTACTCGTGGGCCGCGCTTGCCGATTCCACACTTGCGGGGAGTGAATCGCTCAAGGAACTCGGCGACATTCTGAACTCGGAACTCCCGTGGCTCGGTCGACAAGCAGTGATTACCGCGATGGTGAACTGGGTCGCGCGTGAGAAAGGCAATACGGCCCTCTTACATGCCCTCCTGATCAAAGGAGGCACGATTACCGACAACCATGCCGAC
>JAKEEV010000004.1 GCA_022616395.1 Planctomycetia bacterium
GGCTTCGTCGGTCATTAGGGGGAATCCTCATGTGTGCTGGTGATTACGATACCGCCTCTTTCGTGTGGTTGCTACGTCCGGGGCGAACGTCGTTGCACTGGCGGGTGTCCTTGTTCGCAAGCGACACTAAAACTTCTTCACCACACATTCACACTCCAATGGAAAGCTCTACCGTGGCTGATGAAACTCAAGATTTGACCGAAGTTCGGCTTGAAAAGCTTCGAGCCATCGAAGCTCTTGGCATCGATCCGTGGGGTCAGCGATTCGACAAGGCCCAACCCATCGGCGAGATTCGCAAGCTCCCCGCGGAAGCGTTCGATGAAGCAAAGCCTGGGCCGAAGGTGCGTGCTGCTGGCCGCGTCGTGCGTTATCGGACTGGTGGGAAGTTACTGTTCCTGGAAATCTGGGATCAGACGGGCCGCGTCCAGCTCATGATTCGCGTGAACAAGGTCATGCCGCAGGAGTGGCAGGTCGCGCAGTTGCTCGACCTCGGTGACTTGATTGGCGTGGACGGAGAGTTCGGCAAGACGAAGACGGGCGAACCCACAATTCAAGTGACGAGCCTCACGTTCCTGACAAAGAGCCTGGAACCGCACCCAAAGGACGTGTTCGGGATGGGTGATGAGGAGTACCGGCTCCGTCACCGCTACCTCGACATGATTTACACGCCGGAGACGCTTCGGCGCGCTCACCAGCGGGTGAAGATCATTCGCACGATCCGAAACCACCTCGACGCGCTCAGTTACATGGAAGTCGAGACTCCAACGTTGCATGCCATCGCGGGAGGTGCCGCTGCTCGGCCGTTTGAGACTCACCACAACACGCTGGAACTCGACTTGTTCCTGCGCATTGCTCTGGAACTGCCTCTGAAGCGGCTTTTGGTTGGCGGAATCGAGAAGGTGTACGAAATCGGCCGCGTGTTCCGCAACGAGGGCATCAGCCGAAAGCACAATCCCGAATTCACGATGCTGGAACTGTATCAGGCTTATGGCGACTACCTCACAATGATGGATCTGACCGAAGGGTTGATCGTCGCGTGCGTGGACTCGCTTGGAAGCACTCGCGCGCTTCCCTATGGCGATGTGACGATTGACTTCACACCACCGTTTCAGCGCGCGAAGTACGGCGATCTGTTCAGCCAGTTCGTGGGCTGCGACATGCACGATGAGGTCGCGGTTCGGTCCGCTGCACACGCGGCGAAGATCGCAACGGAGGTCGAACTCACCAGGGGCGGCCCAAAGGTTCCGGTCGCGCACGATGTACTCGTTCACAAACTGTTCGAGGCCATCGTCGAGGAGAAGTTGAAGGAGATGATGAAGCCGGTATTCGTCCACGACTACCCCGCGGGGCTGTGCCCACTCACGAAGCGTTCGAGAACCGATCCGCGGCTCGCGGAGCGATTCGAGCTGTACGTTCACGGCATGGAACTGGCGAATGCCTACACCGAACTGAACGATCCGATCACGCAGGAGCAAACTTTCACTCAGCAACTGGCCGGACTGGCGGCCGAAGACTCGATGGCGAAGATGGATCACGACTTCATCCGCGCTCTGCGTCACGGAATGCCTCCGGCGGGCGGACTGGGCATCGGCATCGACCGGCTCGTGATGCTCTTGACCAACACGCAAACCATCCGCGACGTGATTCTCTTCCCGCTGTTGAGGCCAGAGCA
>JAKEEV010000607.1 GCA_022616395.1 Planctomycetia bacterium
GAAAGAGAATTTGGCGCGGCACTCGCAGCCGAAAAAGCCGGTGAGTGCGGACGCGGGGAAACTGAAGACGGACGCATGAGCTTGTATTTGGAAGCCGTGACCAACCCGCACCTCACATTGCGGATCGTCAAGGACATCCTGACTCGATTCAAGCTCTTACCCCGGGCGGTTGTCGTCCTCGAAACTCGCTGCGAGGCCGACCCGGATGACATCGACCGCCAGGTTCTCTGGCCGCTCCAGCACGCCGGCGCTGTCCGCTGCGCGTTCTGAGCGAAATGAACTCGGCGGGCTGACGCCACGCCGTTCGCCTCCGCTCGCGGAGCGAGGGGTTCGTTCATTTCCTTCATTCTTGCCTGTTACCCGCTCGTTCCCAACTCCATCGCCCTCCGTGTTACACCAACGGACGTCGCTCGTCTCTGATGAAGTGAGTTCCATCCCCTTCCGCGTCGGAGTGGCCCGTGAAGTCTTCTCTCTTGGCTGGGAGTCTGGTCGGCCTCGCGTTTGTCGGACTATGGGTCATTGGAGGCGGAGCGCGATCAACGGGGAGTGATCGCGCTCGTGGCACGCCGCGATCCGCGGATTCGCTTGCGCGCGAGAATCTCAGCGTCCACCTCTATGAGCCGGATGCGGTGGGCGACATGGAGGTGTGGAACCTTCCTGAAGCGCTCGATGGCGTGACCGAAGCTGCTCAAGCCCACCACGGTCGAAACAGCGACCGGACGCACTGACGCCACGCCATTCGTCAGGTCGTACACTTCTCTCCATGCCAACTCTCACCCCTTCAACAACATCGCTGCTGGTCGTGGACGTTCAGCGCGGATTCACCGAACTCTGCCCGGAGGAGTTGCCGGTGCCCGGTGGAATCGCCATCGTGCCTCAGGTGAACGCGCTGCTCGCGATCCCCTTTGCGCGCATCGATGCCACTCAGGACTGGCACCCGCCCGACCATCGTTCGTTCCTCGGCCAAGCCGACAATCTCTATCCGCCTCATTGCGTGATGAACACGCCCGGCTCGGAGTTTCTCCCGGGGCTTCACACGCACCGCTTCAACACGATCTGGCGAAAGGGCTACAACCACGACTTTGAAGCCTACGCGGTCACCGCTCAGCACCCCGCGTTCAGCACGTTCCTCTTCACTTCGGGAATCAAGTCGGTTGTGGTGTGCGGAATCGCGACGAACATTTGCTGCTTCTTCGCTGCTCGCGATCTTCGGCAATCTGGTTTTGAAGTGTGGATGGTCGAAGACGCAAGCGCCGGCCTCGACGTACCCGCCGCGGGGTTGTTCCAGGCGAAAGCAAAGGAAGAAGGACAGGCAATGGGCATCCGCTACTGCTCCGTCGCGGAGATCGAGAAGGCAATGAAGAACTAACCACAGAGACGCAGAGACACAGAGAAGAAGGAGGACAGAGATCAGAGGTCAGAAGACAGAAGATCGGGCACGGGCATGGGCACGGACACGACAGAAAGCGGAAGTCATCCGGTGTCGTCAGGTGACGAAGGCAACAAGCGATAACGCCTTTTCGTGCCCGTGCCCGGTTTCTGCTTTCTGTCTTCTGAATCTCTGTCCTCTGTCCTCTGATCTCTGTGTGTCTGTGGTTAGTCCGGTTTTCGGTCTGCCAACCTCCCGCGAGCGCGGGCCAGGAGCATGGCGTGATCGAAGGCCAGCGGCGGGAGTTCATCGAGCGGGAACCAGCCGACGGCGCCGGCGTCGTCGGCCGCGACCGGCTTCACATCGGCCGCGTGAATCTGTGCCAGATATGCCACGCTGACCGTCCAGCCGCGTGGATCGCGGCCCGGATCGCCGGCAGTGTACATTTGTTCCAAATCAACGATGTCCACTCCTGTCTCTTCGACCAGTTCCCGCTTCGCGGCATCAACCAGTCGCTCGTTCTCATCGACGAAACCCCCTGGCAGTGCCCAACTTCCGGCGAATGGTTCCTTCAAACGACGGATTAACAATACCCGCGGGCGGTCCTCGCGGGTCACGATGGCCACATCCACTGTCAAGGCCGGTCTGGGGTAATCGTAAGTGTGCTTCTGACCGGGGTTAGTCAGCATCGGACCCTCCACGGGCCATGAAGTTGCGGCGACATTCCAGAAACGCCTTGAGTAACTTAGCCCGTGCCCAGCCACCTGCCAACGGGGGGAAAATCGAACCCCGTGATACAATACGGGTGCGTTGTGGGGCACGTAACGCGCGAAAAACAATCAAACCAAACCCCAAGTGAACCACGACAGAAGGCGATCCCTCTGGATTGTCTCGTAGCCCTTGTTGCGTCGTGGGGAAGCGTGAGGAGAGGTGCCTTGTGCTGTTGCAGGACCGAGTTGAGGTAAAGAAAGTTGTTGTGTGGGAGGCATTTGACGTAACGGATCCGATGACGCGAGCGGCGGCGAACCTTTACGAAAAGACGCTGACGCCGGACGAGCGGATTCCGTGGATGTGGATCGAGCAATCGGTGCAGGAACGACCGAAGAGCAAACCGCGGCCGGGCGGTTGGAGCCGTCACTTGCTGTTGGCCGCGCCGGAGGGCAAACAGGACGACCCGGAGTCGCTGGCGGGTTACGTCTACGGAGCGCTGTTGCCCGGTTATGGCGGTTACTTGTGCTACGTCGGTGTCGCGGACTGGGCACGCCGCATGGGAGTCGGTTCGCGACTTTACGACCAGTTCTTCAAGGTTCTGCGCGTGGACGCGGGTGAACTCGGCGAAGCGCTGCCGTTTGTGATCTGGGAGAGCCACCGGCCAGACGAAAGCGCGACCGCGAGCGACTGGGACAACTGGACGGCCCGCACGCGATTGTTTGATCGCGTCGGTGGGCTGTGGATCGAGGGCGTGGACTTCCTGTCTCCGAACTTCGCGTTTGATGACGAGGAAGAAGCTCCTCCGGTGCCGCTCCAACTGTTCGTGAAGCCGATGGACTTGCCGGAGAGCGCGTTCACATCGGACCGACTGCGCGAAGTGGTCGGCGGGCTGCACGAGCGCGTTTACCAGAACGAACCGGGAAGCCGGATGTTCGATGGGACGCTTCCACCGGGCTGCGACCCGCGCCTCCGGGCTGCCCGCACCGCAGGCGCGAAGAAGAGCGAACGGGTGATCTAACGGCGAACTCCGCCCGCAAGGGCGGTGGGTGCGGTGCCCAAGCCCAATACCCACCGCCCTTGCGGGCGGGGTTCGCCGTTGAAGTAGGTCGGGCGGGAATCGAACCCGCGTTTGTGCGCTTATCAGACGCACGCCTTACCACTTGGCTACCGACCTGTTTTCAGTGCAAAGTAAAAAAGGAAAAGTTCAAAGTTGAAGACACAACGCGGATAATGCGGTTCTCCATTTTTCACTTTTCCTTTTTCACTTTGCATTCCCATGTCCCGCACCTACACCGCGCGCTGGGTGTTCCCCGTAAGCGGGCCTCCGCTGGCGAACGGGACTGTCACCGTTCGCGGGGATCGCATCGAAGCGGTGGAAGCTCGCGCAGCACACACACCGGATGAAGACTTCGGCAACGCCGCGATCATCCCCGGCCTGGTGAACCCGCACACGCATCTCGATCTCAGCGGCGCTCGCGGGCTAATTCCGCCGACCGATCCAGAACACTTCACCGACTGGCTTCGAGGCGTGATCGCTTACCGCCGCTCTCGAACTCCCGAACAAGTTCAATCCGACATTCGCGCCGGGTTAGCCGAATGCCTGCGATTCGGAACCACGCTCATCGGCGACATCGCATCCGACGACGCATCGTGGGAGCCGCTTGCGGCGTCGCGGGCGCGGGCTGTTGTGTTCCGCGAACTGATTGGGCTTTCAAAGGAGCGATTCCAACAAGCCGCGGGCGATGCCGTGCGTTGGGTTCAAGGTGGTCTTGGAACCTCGACGTGCCAGCCAGGGATTAGCCCGCACGCCCCATACAGTTGTCGGGCGGATGGTTTGCCCACACTCACGAAGACACTCCGTTTATTCGGGGATCGACTGACGATTCATCTGGCCGAAACGCCAGCGGAACTGGAGCTTCTCCAAA
>JAKEEV010000608.1 GCA_022616395.1 Planctomycetia bacterium
AACCCGCCAAACAGGGATTAGTTTGGATGCCTCCGGTGTCCCCGCAGAGGGTCTGCCCTGAGCGAACACCGAACAACACGGAAGTGCCATTCACCTCTGGGATCATGTAACAGAGGCCGGCTACAACAGCTACTTCATCGACGGCGGTGAAGACCAATCATTTCGCGGAGACAAGTTGCCGCAACACATACTGCAGAATGCCTCCGTGCTTGTAGTAGAGCACTTCCTGGGGCGTATCGATACGGCAGATCGCTTTAAACGAGATCGTGGTTCCGTCAGGGCGGATGGCGGTAACGCTCAGTTCGCGCGCGGAGCCGCTAAAGTTCTTCTCCAGTCCTTCCACCAATCCGCCGATGTCGTACACCTCTTCACCTGTCAGCCCGAGGAACTCGGCGACGCTTGGATCGGGAACCTGCTTCCCCTCGTCCCGCTCTCGCTGAGCCTTCGCACGCTCGGCGGTTAACCCTTGCGGAACGATGAACTGGAGCGGGAGCACGCCCATGCCCACCAGGTTACTGCGGTGAATGCGCTCGTAGCTCTCGGCGAGTACCGCCTTCACTCCCAGGAGCGTTGTGCCCTTCGCGGCCCAGTCGCGACTGGAGCCAGAACCGTATTCCTTGCCGCCAATGACAATCAGAGGCACGCGTTCGCGCTGGTAGGCCATCGCGGCGTCGTAAATGCTCATCTGCGTGCCGTCGGGGAAGTGCCGCGTCTCGCCGCCTTCGACGCCCGGCACGAGCAGGTTCTTGAGTCTCACGTTGGCGAACGTCCCGCGCATCATCACCTCATGATGCCCGCGACGCGAACCATACGAGTTGAAGTCGCGCGGTTCGACCTTGTGAGCAATCAGATACTTGCCCGCGGGCGAATCCTTCTTGAAGCCGCCGGCGGGCGAGATGTGGTCGGTGGTGATGCTATCGCCAAGCAGAGCCAGTACCCGCGCTCCGGTGATCTCCGTGACCGGCGGCGGAGTCAGACTCATTCCGCGGAAGTACGGCGGGTTGGCGATGTAAGTGGAGGCCGGGTTCCATTCGTAGAGGTCGCCGGTCGGCACGCTGAGTTCCTTCCAGCTTGCATCTCCGTCGTAGACCGACTTGTAGATTCGCTCGAAGGACTCCTGCTTGACCGACCTCGCGATTGCGTCCTGCACTTCTTGTTGTGTCGGCCAGATGTCTTTGAGGAACACCGGCTTGCCATCCGGGTCGGTGCCGACCGGATCCGTCTCCCAGTCGATGTCCACGCGACCGGCCAGCGCGTAAGCTACAACCAGCGGCGGACTCGCGAGATAATTCGCGCGCACTTCCTGATGCACGCGTCCCTCAAAGTTGCGATTGCCGCTGAGTACCGCCGACACCACCAACCCGCCCTCGGCGATCTCCTTCGACACCACCGGAGGTAGTGGCCCGGAGTTGCCGATACAGGTCTGGCACCCGTAGCCGGTGAGATTAAACCGCAATTGTTCCAGCGCCTTCATCAGCCCGGAGTCGGTGAGATAATCGGTGACGACCTGCGAGCCGGGGGCGAGGCTGGTCTTGACCCACGGCTTTGAGGTCAGCCCGCGAGCGACGGCTTTCTTTGCCAGAACACCCGCGGCCATCATCACCGATGGGTTAGAGGTATTCGTGCAACTGGTAATCGCCGCGATGACGACCGAGCCATCGGTAATTGAACCCGGCTCGATCACTGGCCCCGGAGGTGGATCCTTCACTCCAAACGGCCCGGAAGTCGGTGCGGGTGGCGGAGCCATTGCCAGAGGAGTTACCGCGACCTTCTTCGCGCCGGCTTTGAGCTTGGGGAACGCATCCGCGAACGATTTCTTCACCTCCGTAAGCGGCACGCGATCTTGCGGTCTGCTCGGACCGGCGAGACTCGGCACGACTCTCGCGAGATCGAGTTCGAGCGTGTCGCTGTAGGTTGCTTCGGGCGTGTTCG
Organism: Planctomycetia bacterium; assembly: GCA_022616395.1. GTDB lineage: Bacteria > Planctomycetota > Planctomycetia > Gemmatales > Gemmataceae > Gemmata. Next base: position 1,933 of record JAKEEV010000608.1, read on the forward strand.
CGTCGTGGAAGAGTCCCTGCTCCTTGCAGTAGGCTTCAACCAGCTCCACGCGGTCCGTCGATCGGTTGGTCAGAGTCAGATAGTGGAGCGTCTCGGCGTCCACGGGGAAGATGCCGCATGTTGCTCCGTATTCGGGAGCCATGTTCGCAATCGTCGCACGATCCGCGAGAGGCAATTCCGCCAAGCCAGGCCCGAAGAACTCGACGAACTTCCCCACCACGCCCCTTTTGCGAAGCAGTTGCGTGACAGTGAGCACAAGATCGGTCGCGGTGGCGCCGGGACTGAGCTTACCGGAGAGCTTGAACCCGACCACTTGCGGAATGAGCATCGAGACCGGCTGACCGAGCATCGCGGCCTCGGCTTCGATTCCGCCAACGCCCCAGCCGAGCACACCCAGCCCGTTAATCATCGTGGTGTGGCTATCGGTGCCGACAAGCGTATCGGGGTAAGCAGCACCTTGCTCATCGGTGAACACACAGCGAGCGAGGTATTCGAGATTCACCTGGTGGCAGATGCCGGTGCCGGGAGGAACGACCTCGAAGCCGCGAAACGCGTTTTGCCCCCATCGCAGAAAGACGTAGCGTTCCTGGTTCCGCTCGTACTCCTTCTTCACGTTGTCGGTGAAGGCTTGTGGTGTGCCGTATTCGTCCACCTGAACGGAGTGGTCGATGACGAGTTCGACGGGCACAAGCGGGTTGATCTTCGCGGGGTCGCCTCCGAGCGATTTCATTGCGTCGCGCATCGCGGCGAGATCGACGACACACGGCACGCCGGTGAAGTCCTGCATCAGCACGCGAGCTGGCGTGAACGCGATCTCGGTATCAGGTTCGGCCTTCGGCTGCCAGAGTGCCAGAGCGTCAATGTCTGCTTTGCGAACAGAGAGGCCGTTCTCATTTCGCAGAAGGTTCTCGAGCAGAATCTTGAGCGAGAACGGCAGCTTCTTCGCCTGCGGGTGAACCTTCTCAACAGCCGCGAGTCGGTGAATGGTGTACGACTTGCCAAGAACGGAGAGAGTGGAGAGACTTTCAAAGCTGTTGAGATTCGGCATGACGACCCCCGCGAAGAGTGAGTAGCGCTGTTGGAGGTATTGTTGAAGTTGTGCGAGTGTCTTCAAGACTCGAAGCCGCACCGTCCTCTGGTCAGCCGGACACCGCGAAGCTGCTGCACGAACTGAAGCCGATGCGATAGTGCTTGCGTTCACGCATTGATCGCTGTAGCCTGTCGGATCGTCACAGCATCCTGCAACCTGACACTCAACGAGCGCTCACAGGAGGTGCGAGGATGGGCAAGCAACGACCTCCGGTCAAGCACCCGCGCAACAGTCTGTGTTTCTGCGGCAGCAGAAAGAAGTTCAAGCATTGCTGCTTCAAGAGGTACAAAGCAGCCTTGGCGTTCGTGAGGCAACCAAGCGCGCCAATTCTCAACCGCCTTTTCGTCTGGTTGGAGTACACGATTGACGACCCGCTGGGCAGAGCCGAAGTTGGCTACCGCTACCCGCACGGCAACTCATCTCCTTGACCAATGGCGAAGCTGTACCGGTGCAATCCCTGACGCCCGGTGAGACCTTCGTGCTCGAAGGCGGCGGCGCGGCTGTGGTAACTCGCGTGGGAAAGCCGAAGCAGTGGGAGCCGGACCGGGAGTTCCGTGACCCATACGGCAACAGCTTGCGTCGGGTGGTCGGAACCTTCAAGTTCACCGGTTGGGTGGAGTTGATGACTGTGA
>JAKEEV010000609.1 GCA_022616395.1 Planctomycetia bacterium
AGCGTGTCTTCGTGAAGCGCTCCCTCACGGTCGCGGCTCCGAAAGAGACGCTCCCTCACGGTCGCGGCTCCGAAAGAGACGCTCCCTCACAATCACGGCTCCGAACAATAACATGAACTGGCTCACTCAACTCGAAACTGATGGCTTCGCGCTCTTAACGGGCGTGCTTTCGGCGAAGGTGGTCGATTCCGCGCTCGCGGAGTGGGCCGAAGTGACGCGCCGGTACGCTTCGGATGAATCGCTGCTGACTGGCGAAGGCGGACCGGCTTACGGCGCGCGGAACTTGCTCGACATCTGGCCGCGTGTGATGGAACTGGCTCGCGCGCGCGAAACCTCCAGCGGATCGCGTGATTGATGGAGTCAACGTGCTGGATGTGCTCACCGGCAAGGCCGCGAGCGTCGAGCGCAAGGTTCCGCTCTACTGGCGGCTGAACATGGCCCCGAACAACTTGCACATCGCGATGCGAGTCGGCGACTGGAAGATCATCGCGTCGCAGGATTTCTCCAAGTTGGAACTCTACGACCTGAAAACAGACCCGAAGGAGACAACCGACCTGAGTGGCAAGGAGAAGGAGAAACTCGCCGCGCTGAAGAAGCAGTTACAAGACTTGAACGCGGAGATCGAAAAGGAAGGCCCGGACTGGTGGAAGCGACTCAGCCCCAGCGGTGGCGGGCCAATCAAGAAGTGACCCCCTGGCGAACCCCGCCCGCAAGGGCGGTGGGTGTTTGTTGACCCCCCCGCCCGCAAGGGCGGGGTTCGCCAGGGAGTCACTTTTTCTTCTTCTTGGGCTTCGGTTCGGGCTTCTCGCTCTTGGGCTTCTCACCCTTGTCCTTCGCGGATGGCTTGGGCTTGGCGGGTGCGGGAGTTTGTGTCGGCGCGATGCCGCTCGGGGGCGGGGCGATCACGAAGCCCAAGTCCTTGAGCGGAGCGACGAGCTTCTCCGCCTCCGCAAGAGCCTCGGGGCTGTCCACCTTCGCCATCGCGATGACCGCGTACCAGTAGCGTTCACGGTCGCGTGGGGAAAGCGTATCGGGGTCTGCGCCAAGTTCGCGACCAAGTTCTGGATCGAAGCGAAGTGTCTTGAGAAGCGTTGCCAGTTCTCGCCACGTCAGCCCCGAAGAGAGTTTACTCCCGTCAGTCTTGGTCACGGTACGGCCAATGGCGATGTGTAACAGCCCGCGGAATCGGCCGGTGACAAGCCCGTTTGCGCGGGCCGCCTCCAGGAGTTCTCGGATGCCGTCCATTCCGTAACCCCGTCCGCGACTCGCGACCTGTTCTGCCTCTGGCTCCGGGGTGAACAGCCGCGGAGCCGGGGAGACCACACCCGGCGGTAGAGTCAGATATACTTCGCCCATTTTACCAGACCACCGAGTTTATACCCAAAGCATCCATCTCGCCTCTTTTTTTCGACTCGGTGACGGCACGGGTTGAACCCCGTCTTGAGGAAACTTCGCTCCTTTATCTGAACCGCTCTACTACAACCCGATGCACGGGACCGTAGGACAGGCATCTTGCCTGTCATTCCAGAGAGACAGGCAAGATGCCTGTCCTACGAAGACAGTGCCGACTTCAGCAACCGGGCGGTTTGCTCAGGGTCATCAGCAGTTGCGATGGCGGAACTCACCGCAACTCGCTTCGCCCCAGCCGCGACCACCTCCCCGATGTTGGCTGGCCCAATTCCTCCCAGCGCGAATGCGGGGAATGAAGTCTCTGAACTTGCCGCTCGCACGAAGTCCAGTCCAGGAAACTGCGCGAAGGGCTTCGTCCGCGAGGGGAATATCGGGCCAATCCCCGCGTAGTCGGCTCCGTCGAGAATCGCTTGGCGAAGCTGTTCCAGTGTGTGCGTACTCACCCCGATGAGTGCATTCGCGCCCAGAATTCGCCGAGCGTCCTTCACGCTCAGGTCGTCTTGTCCCAACTGAACGCCATCAGCCTCCGCGAGCCGCGCGATGTCCGGACGGTCATTGACGATAAACAACACTCTGGCTTCGCGTGTCCATCGCCGGACGTTCCGCGCGCGTTCGAGGAACTCGCGGTCGGAAAGCGACTTCTCGCGCAGTTGAATCACATCCGCGCCCCCGCGAGCCGCTTCCCGGATCGTCCAGGCAAGCGAACCCACACACTGCGCACCGGTGAGAAGCACATACAGTTTGGCCTGGGCAAGCCGCGAACGGCACCCGGAGCCAAGCGCAACCGCTCGCTCAAATGTGTAAACGCGGTAGCGCAGCGATTCGAGTTCGCGGCCCAGTTCTGGCCCGAAAACCTTGCCGAACTCTTCGAGACTCCGCAGGGATTCTTGCAGTCTCTTGAAGTTCACCTCCGCGACTTGAGCCGGCGAAAATCGCTCGTATTCTCCGCTGGCGGTTGCAGTTGTACCCACATCGCGAAGCGTTTCGCGGGCCGCGAGCAGCGTTTTTTGCGGCAATTTCTGCGCCGCGGAGGCGAGATCGTGCCTCAACTGCTTCATTTGTTCGGTGAGAAACCGGTCATCCAACCCGAATCGGCAGTAGTCCTCCAGTACCCGGACGGCTTCGCGTGCGCGGTTGAAACTGGCGTCCAGGATGCGAGCGGTGTCCACTTCCGCTGACAGATCAGGGAGCGCGAACACCGCCAGTTGCGAAGCGACCGGCTCCGACTCGTCCGGGGGATGCTCCGACCCGCGAAGGATTCGCTCAAGAAGCTCGGGGGCAAAACCCAGCGCGCTGGCGGTCTGAGAGAACTCCGCATCGGCCTTCAGGACCGCCAGCAGGAGTGCATCGGTGAGAAATTCGGGATCATGTCGATAGAGGATGGACCAGTCACGCGCGGAGTTGAAGAGAGCCACCGTGGAGGGAGCCGGTGGACTTTCGAGATCAGCCAGCCGCTCGCGAAGATCCGGAACCGGTAGCCCAACTCGTTCGAGAAGAGCCGCGGGTCGCCCCTCGTCTTCATCCAAAAGGGCCAGAACCAAGTGGGCCAGCCTCACCGGTTCGGAACCGAGCCGGTCCGCCCAATTTCGCGCGCTGGCTACT
>JAKEEV010000061.1 GCA_022616395.1 Planctomycetia bacterium
CGAGATTTCAAACTTCGCTCGACCGGGCTTCCGGTGCAAGCACAACGAACGCTACTGGGCGAACGAGGCGTATTACGGCTTCGGAGTCGGTGCCGCGCGCTACGTGGAGGGCGTTCGCGAACTGAATGTGCGTGATACGAAGCTCTACATTCGCAAGGCGCTTGCTGGCGAGCCAATCGCGTTCCAGCGGGAAGAACTCTCGCCCCGCGACCGCGCCTTCGAGACGCTCGCAACTCAGCTCCGGCGAAGCGATGGCATCGCCCGCGCTTCCTTCCGCGCGCAGACGGGCTTTGAGTTGGATGAACTCGCCTCCGCGGGGCTGGCGACGTTGGTAGAGAACGGGATTGTCAGTGACGACGGGCTGTCAATCCGTCTGACGCGCCGCGGAAAGTGTTTGGCGGATGCAGCAGTGGCCGAGTTGCTGAAGTGCGCAAAGTAGGTGCCGCCTGCGGCAGAAATCAGAGCCGCGACCGTAAGGAAGCGAGAAAGTAAGATCGCTCCCTTACGGTCGCGGCTCTGAAAAACACCCGGCTCGGCTCGCCGGACCTACCAAAACCAATACGCTTCGTACTCTTCCTTAGGTGCCGCCTGCCGAGCGGCACAAATCGGAGCCGGAAGCGTCAGCGACGGTGCATTCAAGACTCCGTCGCTGACGCTTCCGGCTCCGATTAAAGCCCGCCTCGGCAAGGCGGGCCTACCAGTTCACCCCGCGGCTTTGCGATGGATCTTGCACAGATACATCGCCTGGTCGGCCTTCGCGATGGCGGCGGGTACTTCGGCGGTCGAGTTGAAGTCCGCCAATCCCCACGCGATCACAAGATCAATCGCCGCGGACACTCCCGGCAGTCGCTGAGCCTTCAGCGCTGAGTCCACCGCTTCCATTCGACTGGTCATTTCTGGAGTCCGTCCCCCTTCCAGTAGCACCAAGAACTCATCACCACCAGTGCGGAACACCGGATCGGTGATCCGGAACTGTGCTTTCAGAGCGCGTGCGACTAACTGGATTGCCGCGTCACCGGCCGCGTGCCCATGCAGGTCGTTTGTGAGCTTCAGACTGTTCAAGTCGATCACCGCGACGCTTCCGGCGAACGGCAACTCCGCTCGTTCGGTCAGCAGTTCGTCGAGCGCCCCGCGGTTGAGCAATCCCGTTAGCGAATCCCTTCGTGAGGAGGCCGCGAGTTGCTCGTAGGCTTCGGCCAGCTTGCGGTTGTTCGCTTCCAGTTCATCCCGCACCCGCTCGATGGCGAGCATCGCCATTCCGAACGCCAGCCCGACTTCCGCAAGTGCATCGTACATGGGGCTGAAGAGCATGTACTGGAAGGGAGTACCGGAAACCCACACCGCCCAGTATGTCACCGGGCCGTAGTGGAGGAACAACACTCCCAGCGCCAACAAGCAGGCGCGAACGACATGGATGCCCAGCGACGGATGCGACCTGCTCGCTCGATACCCGCGTGTGGCGAACAACGCGAGCAGGAAGAAGCCGCCGAAGATCGGCGCGTGAAAGACGTACACCTGATCGTTGGTCGCCAACACCCAGGGAGCAATTAGCCCAAAGGCAAGAACCGGAATTAACACCCACACGTCTCGGCGAAGTGGAGCGCCCGTTGTCAACTCGCGACAGCCCGCCCAGAGCAAAAAACCGAACACGTACTCGAGGCAACAGAAAATTGAGAAGCCAAGTCGGGCACCGGGGGAGTTGGGCACCGAGAGCGACAGCCGAAGACTCAGCAGAGCGGCCGCCAGCACCACCCAACCAACCGCCCAGGCAACGAGAAAACGACCCGGCACCGCGCGTGTGAGCTGCCAGAGCAGCACGGCCACAGGCGGGATGCACATCACCTGGATGTTGAAGACCAGATGGCTCGTTTCCATCGGCGGACGCGGGACTGAAGTCGCTGACCCTCACCTTCATTCAGTGTAGCACGCCGAGGTAAGTAAGCGGGTGTCCAGTCTGGCTGGAGGATGTTTCAAAGCACAATCCGTGCTGTGTGGTGTTACAAGTTCAGCCGAAAACCTCTCATACTTTCTCAGGTCGGGGTGTTTGGTGTCGGCTCCGGCTTTGCTTCGCGCTTGAGCAGGTCGCGAATTTCCGCAAGGAGCTTTTCGGTCGGAGTTGGCTCCGGCGCGGGCTTCGCCTCTTCCTCCTTGAGGACGTACTTGTGCAGCGCGTTGATGCCCTTCACCACAAGGAACATGCAGAACCCAATGATGACGAAGTTCAGAATCGCCTGAAGAAAACTCCCCCAGGCCAGATTCACTTCGCCGGAGAGATGCACCGTCTGCTTGGAGATGTCCAGCCCGCCCGTCATCACCCCAATGATCGGCATGAAGATGTCCTTGACGAGAGAATCGACGATCTTGCTGAACGCGGTTCCGATCACGATCCCGACAGCCAGGTCCACCACGTTGCCGCGGAGGATGAACTTTTTGAACTCCTCGAAGAAGGAACGCATGGGAACTCCGGGTCTGGGGAAATACAGTGGCTGTTGAAGGTAAAGTTCGGGCAGGCAGAATTGTAGTGGAGCGTAGTGTCGCAGTTTGGTTTCTGTAGCCGGCCTCTGTGAGGCCGGGCGTTCGGTCAAACCAGGGTCACAGACCCCGGCTACAACCGAAGGCCGGCCTCACATACACGAGCCCGGTGAGGGAATCGCATTTACAACGAGCCGCGACCGCAAGGGAGCGGGTATCGTGGCACCGCTCCCTTGCCAGTAGTTTCAAGGAGGGGATTTGCGAGGCACAAGTGCCTCGCCCGGCCTCAGAGAGGCTGGCTACAAAAGAAGCGAAAGCGCGAGCATTTCTGCGTCTTTTGTAGCCGGCCTCTCTGAGGCCGGGCGAGCCGAAGGCTCGCAAAACTGGCAATCTTGAAACTACTGGC
>JAKEEV010000610.1 GCA_022616395.1 Planctomycetia bacterium
ACTGATTACTGTTCACTGATGACTGATTACTGATCACTGACTCCTGACCCCTGGCAATATGCCGATCGGTCATACCAGTTCGCAGATGGCTCTCCGCGACCCGGACATCCGGCTGATGCTCCGGGTTCGTGACGACGATGCGTCGGCGTTTGGCGAACTGGTCGAGCGGTTCCAGCACCGGCTGGTCGGCGTGATGCACCATCTCGTCGGAAACGCCGACGAAGCCGAAGACCTGGCCCAGGAAGTGTTCCTTCGCGTCTATCGCACTCGCAAGAAGTACACACCAAAGGCCAAGTTCTCCACCTGGCTCTTCACCATCGCCAACAATCTGGCATTCAATGCGCTGCGCGACCGCCAGCGGAGGCCCGTGTTGCCGCTGGAAGTGCGCGACTCCGGCCCGCTTGGTCCACGGCCGACCGAAGCGCTTGCCCCCACACGCGACGAGCCACCCACACACAACCTTCAGCAACAAGAACTGGCTGACGTGATCCGTCGGGCACTCGATGAGTTGAACGAGCGGCAGCGGATGGCGATTGTGCTGAATAAGTTCGAGGACATGAACTACGCGGACATCGCGGAGGTGATGGGGCTGACCACAAAAGCGGTAAAATCGCTTTTGAGTCGCGCCCGGTGCAAGCTTCGCGAAACTCTTCAGGGTTATATCTACATGGACGGCGAGCCGCCTCCTGAACAAAGCGGCGAGCGTGAGGAAGAGTGATGTGAGTTCTGATTCTTCGGGAACCTGATATGGCCACCGACAATCCCGTCCCCGACGATGGCGCGCTGCCCGACCCGTTCGAGGTGGAGTTGGTTGCGTATTTGGATGGCGAACTGGACGCGGACGCGGCCCGGAAGGTCGAAGCTCGCTTACAGACCGATCCAGACGCGCGCGCCCGCGCCGAAGCTCTGAAGAAATCCTACGACCTGTTGGACTATCTCCCCCGACCCGAACCGTCACCGACTTTCACCACGCGCACACTGGAGAAACTGCCGGCGCTGAAGCCATTGCCCAACGGAACCTCACCCCCAGCGCCCGCTGGAACGAGCAGTTCCACTCCGCGAGACGGCCAGCCGACCTCGCAACCTCCCGCTACCGAGCGTCCTCAACCCGCGGTTGCGACAAGCCCCACAACGGTCTCCTCGTCGATGCCGATTCCGCTGGAAACCGGCGCGCTGTCGCTTCCGCTTCCAGTTCGGCCGCGCCGGGGAGTGTGGGTAGCTGGCGTGCTGGCGGCAGTGATCGCGTTCACCACCATCGGCTATTTCGCCACCGCCGCGATCCGGCCATATTTGTTCCCCTCTCCGACGTCGGTCCAGAAGGAACCGGAAGAGCCGAAACTGGAAGTTGATGCTCGCGTAATCGAGAACCTGCCGCTGTATGCCGTGGCCGACGATCTGGCGTTCGTGCGGGAACTGGTGAAGCCGGACTACTTCGGCGAAGAGCCAGCGGTGAGTTACGACGCATCCCTTCGCATACCGCCTGGCGATATTTCCGACAAACTCACCGGTAAGGAGTTCGAGTCGCTGGCAAGAGCGTTTCGCGCGCTGCCAGCGACTCGCCAGGCGGAGATCGCCAAACTCGACGAACAGTTGCAGGCGCTTGAAGCAAAGGAACGCGATCGGCTCCTGCGCGTGCTTGAAGTGTACGCGGCGTGGTTGGAGCGATTGCCGGACGCCGAACGTCGGGGCGTGCTGAGTGCCGCCACACCGAACTTGCGCCTCGAAGTCATCCGCGAGGTGCGCAAGCAGCAGTGGATTGATGCACTTCCGCCCCCACTGCGCAAGCAACTTGACATGCTGACCAACGCCAAGGAGAAAGCGGCTCTGATTCAACAGTGGAAGGACGAAGAGGCGATTCGTCGCGACCGCTGGGCGTTCATCCGCCAGCATGCCAAATCGTTCGCGGACAACAAGTCGCCGTGGCCCTTCGATACCGAAGCCGGTCGCAAGGAAGTGCTGGACTTCGCGCGTGTGGCGTTCAAGCCCGACAACTTCAAGCAGTGTCGACTGTCGCTCGCCGAACTGGGCGAGTACAAACGCACGCTGGAGTTAGCCCAGCGCGACGGCGCATGGGCGTGGTACGGGCTAACCGTTTACGAATTGTCGAAGTTGCACCCGTACTTGCCCGAACCAGCCGACAACAAGCTGTTGATCACCGATCTGAACGACTTACCCGCGGCTTATCTCTCTCGTGTGTTCCCCAAGAAGGGGTTCGTGCCGCGGTACAAGTTCACCACAATCGGCAAGTGGCCGGAGTTCCCGCTGGAGGTACTCGATGTGGTCAAGGATGGCCCGTCTCCGAAGGGCGGCTTCCCTCCGATGCCACCGCTTGGCCCCTCGCGCCTGAACGAATTCAAGGAACCAGTGCGGACGTTCGCGACGAAGGAACTGTTCCCGAAGATGAGGTCAACCGAACGATTCGCGCTGCGGAATCTTGAAGGGAAGTGGCCGGACTACGCCAGGGCGCTCATCGACTACGCCACCAAGCACGATCTGAGCGTGCCCGGCGCAATGCTCCCCGGTTCGCCCAAGAGGTGGGACACAACTTACGGAATCAGGGCCGGCAATCGGCCGTGAGCTAGGCGTAAGCCCGACGGTGTTGTTCGGGTTACCGTCGGGCTTACGCCTCGACGCTCATGCGACTGGATTTCGCAGCGTACCAATCCCCGCGATGGTGATGCTCACGTCGTCGCCGGTTTGCAGCGAAAAGTCATCCGGCGGAACGATCCCGGTGCCGGTCAGAAGCAGCGCACCATTCGGAAACTCGTTCTCCTTGAACAGCCACTCCGCGAGGCTCTCCGTCGTGCGCGCCATTTGCGCGAGCGTGGTGCTTCCCTCAAAGGCGGACTTCCCTCCGCGACGGATCACGAGCTTGATCTCAACCCCTTCCAGAGGAGGCATCGCGCTCGTGGGCGTAATCATCGGCCCGACCGCGCACGATCCCTTGTAAATCTTCGCCTGCGGAAGATAGAGCGGGTTCTCGCCCTCGATGTCTCGTGAACTCATGTCGTTGCCGACGGTGTAACCGACGATCTTTCCTGCTGGCGAAATCACCAGCGTCAACTCCGGTTCTGGCACACTCCACTTGGCGTCAGCGCGAATGCGCACCGGCCGACCGGGATGCACAACTCGCGCGGGCGTGGCCTTGAGGAACAGTTCCGGTCTCGGAGCGGTATACACCTTGTCGTAGAACTGAGCCGCTCCGTGCGATTCTTCTTCGCGAGCGACCTTGCTTCGCTTGTAAGTAACGCCCGCGGCCCAGATTTCCTGCTCGTCGACCGGCGCGAGGAAAGTCTGGCCGCTGAGCTTTTCGGAAGTGGCCAGCGTGTCGATGAGTTCGCCCGCCAGTTTGACCGGATCGGGAGAGTGGAGAAGATCCGCGAGGCACTTCACCGCCGGCTCGCGATTCATGTCCAGCGCGAAGATGTGTCCGCGTTCGACGAGAACGATCGCTATCTCGCCGCTGTCGCGCCTCAGCTTGCCGAATTGCATGGCGAACTCCTGCTCACGAGGATGCCACCGTTGTATCAGTCAGTTGGCTTGCAGACAGTCGCGGAGCAATCGCGTTGCTTCGTCGATGCGACCGGCCGCGAGTGCTGCGTGTGCGTCTTCCACCAGATCGGCAAGTCTCGGCGTGAACGGTACGGCACTACCAGGCGCGGGCGGATGGGGAACGAGTCGCTGCGTGATCTCCGCGACAAGCTCAGGAATCCCGCTGCCGGTGATCGCGGACACCAGGAGCATTCCCCAGGCGTCCGGGGATTCTTTGAGGTCGTGCATCACATCGGACTTGTTAATGATCGCGAGCAGTTTTGCTTTCGGAATATCGTCACTGGCCCAGACCATTTCCGAAGCGGTCCCATCCATTACCCACAGCACCAGATCGGCTTCTTCCAGTTCTCGTTTCGCCAGGTCGATCCCTTCGGATTCAAGTCCCTCTGCTTCACGCAATCCCGCGGTGTCGATGAGTTCAACCGGCCAGCCATCGAACGCGATGCGCACACTCACCGCGTCTCGCGTCGTGCCCGCGACTTCCGAAACAACCGTGCGCTGGTAACCCGCCAGCGCGTTGACAAGCGAACTCTTCCCCACATTCGGCGGACCAGCAACAACCACCTTCCACGGCTCGATGAGGTGCCGGCCGATGGGTGCGAATTTGGCGAGTTGCTTGAGGAACGCGGGCGCGGCCTGGGGAGTGTGTTCGAGGAAGTAGAGAATCGCTTGCACGGCGGTTGCGAACGCGCCGTGATGTTGATCGAGCAGAATGGCCGCAGTGCGAAGTGTTGGAGCTTGCTGAAGGAGTTCGATGGTGTCACAAGAATCGAAACCCTGGCCTGAAGGGCCAGGATTTCGTTCGATGCAGCCGTGCGCGACGAACTGTTCGATCACCCACCGCACAACTCGTCGCCCGCCGTGACAGTGAACTTCGACTGTTGTGGTTGGCCCGCTCCCTTGCGGTCGCGGCTCGTTGGAAGACGCGCCTAACGAGCCGCGACCGCAAGGGAGCGGGCCTGTGACTGCGAGAATCACTTCGTCGTTACCGAGTGTGCCAAACCAGAAGGGGTGAAGCTCCGGCAATTCGGGAAGCGGCTTCCCGGCTGGCTCAAAGAGTTGACGAGCGAGTTCCCATGCGCGCGGGCCGCTGACTTCAACTGTGGCAATCGCCCCGGTTCCTGGGGGCGTGAGCAGTGACACCACGGTGTCACTCACGGCAGAGCCTCCGCCGCGATGCGAATCCCTTCGAGGGTCAGTTCTGGGGCGAAGTGTACTTTCAGGTCGGGAAGCCGGTCGGCCACGGGCGTGATCAGGACGACCCGGTCGCCGCCAGTGAGGAACACCTCGGGTGGGTGGGCGAGCTTGGCTGCGAACTCGCGGACGAGGGTCACGATGCCGCCAACCGCTGCCCAGAACGCGCCGGCCTTCATCGCCTCCTCTGTGTTCTTGGCCGGCTGTGGCGGCGCGAATACGATGTTGAGCGGGCCAAGGTCGGGGAGTTGCTGGCCGCGGAGGGTCAGACTCACCAGCATGAGCATGATGCCGGGCATGATCGCTCCGCCCGCAAACGCCCCCTTCTCATCGAGCAGGTCCACCGTCACTGCAGTGCCCGCATCGACCAGGACCGCCGGTGTCCCCGGAGCCACCTTCTGACGGGCCGCGACCGCGTTCATCAGCCGGTCGGCCCCGACCTTCTCCGGAAAATCGACCTCCACGGGAATCCCGGCCTGCGTCCAGTGGTCGAACACCCACACCCGCTCGCCGCGCCCGCGCACCCACTCGACGAACTGGTCACGAACTGGTGGATTGACACTCGCCACTGCCCACAGCCGAGACGGATCTGGTGGCGGGGATACCTCGGCCCAACGGTCAGGGCCGTGAACAACGCTGGTGAACATCGCCAGATCGGCGGTCCCCAACTTCGTGCGAGTGTTGCCAATGTCCACTACCACGTCGGGCTTCACGGCTTCTCCTCGTCGCTTGCTGGCGTGATGTTTGCAACAGGAGTTGTCTGGAAGTCGTCGGTGCGAATCGCGGCTTCGGTGGGGAACTCGATTGGCTTCTTGCGGGCTTCTTCCTCTGCCTCGGCGCGCTTGAGGTCAGCGATCATCTGCGACACGCGGTTGACGAGCGCGGAAAGCCCTTCGCCGGTCACAGCCGATATGAGAAGCACTTCGCGACCAAGATCGGCCGCGAGCTTGTCGCGAACTTCCTCCGAGCCGGTCAGTTCGGCCTTGCTGATACACACCACTTCCGGCTTGCCGTCGAGCGGCACGATGTAGTCGTGCAACTCTTTGCGGATCGCGTGGTAATTGTGAAGCGGGTCGCCGCCATCAGATGGAAACGGTTCGACGAGATGAATCAGCACGCGAGTGCGCTCAACGTGCCTCAAGAACTCGTGACCCAGCCCCACACCCTGAGCCGCTCCTTCAATCAGTCCTGGCAGATCAGCAAGAACGAAGCCGCCATCGCCAACCGTGACGATTCCCAGATTGGGATGCTTTGTGGTGAACGGATACGGCGCGATCTCTGGAGTCGCTCGGCTCAACCGCGACAGCAGCGTGGACTTCCCCGCATTGGGGAAGCCGACCAAGCCCGCGTCCGCGATCACTTTCAGTTCGAGTGAAATCCAGCGCTCTTCTCCCTCTTCGCCCGGCTCGAACTGTCTCGGCGCGCGGTTGGTAGCGCTCTTGAAGTGAACATTCCCGCGACCACCCTTCCCGCCCTTCGCGACAACCACCTCGTCGCCCGGCTGAACAAGATCCTTCAGCAGGTTGCCGCGGTCGCGATCACGAATGATGGTTCCCGGCGGGACAAGTAGAACAATATCCTCCGCGTTCTTCCCAGAGCACTTCGCCCCCATGCCGGCTTCGCCGTTTTTGGCCTTCCAGTGCTTCTTCATCGTGAGGCCGGCGAGGTTATCCGCGTTCGGGTCAGCGCGCACGATGACCGAGCCGCCATCGCCGCCGTCGCCGCCATCCGGCCCACCTTTGGGAACGTACTTCTCCCGTCGGAACGACGCGGCCCCGCGCCCTCCGTCCCCGCCCTTCACGAATAGCTCAACGCGATCGACAAACATTGCATTCCTCTTGGCGAACCCCGCCCGCAAGGGCTGTGGGTTCAGGCTCAGACCACCCACCGCCCTTGCGGGCGGAGTTCGCCAAAGACATTCTACATCCGCTCCACGGTCCGAATTCCGAGCAAGTCGAGCGCCTGCTTGATGACGCGGCCCACGAGATCGACAAGCAACAGTCGGCTATCCTTCAACTCCGGCGACTCGGCTTTGAGCACCGGGCAGTTCTCAAAGAACACGCTGTAACTTTTCGCCAAATCCCACAAGTAACCCGTGATGAAGTGCGGCAGGTATTCGGCCGCGGCTGCTTCGATTGCTTCCGGGAAGCGGAGCAGTTGCAGAGCCAGCGCGCGTTCCGCGGGGTGCGTCATCATCACGGCTGGCGGGTGCGTGCGGAAGCGTGTGTCGTCGATGTTCTCCCTGCGGAAGATGCTCCGACAGCGCGCGTAGGCGTATTGCAT
>JAKEEV010000611.1 GCA_022616395.1 Planctomycetia bacterium
GCTCCTGCGGGGAGTGGTCGCCGCCGATGCGAAGCATCGATAGCGGCGGGTGAGGGGTCTTCTTCTGAAACCCCACTCACCGAGCATTTCGACACAGCATGTCCGTGAGCGCTGTGTTTTGGGCGATATACTGGGTATTCGGTTCGCATGACGTGACTCCTGACACTCCGCCCCAAATTACCCACCGACCACACACCACTTCCCCATGCTGCGTGAGCACTTCATCCCGATTCGCGTGGCCGACCTGGTCGGCTATCTTTGCACCGAATCGGGACCGATGCACAATCAGACTCTTTCGGCCGATGAGCAAAGCGCGTTTCGCAAGTTCGCGCGTGTTGTGACGCTCCACGTTCACGCGGTCTATCTGGCTGAACTTCGGCAACTCAAAGACTCTTACGCGGCGTTCGACCCGGACGCCGATCCCAAGCCGCTCGATCCGCCAACCGGAGACGCACGCGTCAAGGCGCTCGATGCGCTCTTCGAGACCTTCGTGCATCTGATGACACGCGCGAACTACATCCGACTGACGCGCGATGAGATGGAACAGATCATGGAAGGGGCAAGCGACTGGGGCGTTGATATGGATGTGGCCTGGGACGCGTTCGACAAGGTCGAGGTGTTCTATCGCGGAAAGGGGATCGGCAAGCGGATACTTCGCAGTTGGCGCTGGCTGTGGCGCAAACGCGAACTGGACGTACCAACGTTCTCCCGCGTCGTGGTCATGTTCAAGCAGCGTCCGCACAAGCGACTCGGAGAGAACCCGGACACGCAAACGGTCTTTTTGAAGCTGTTCAAGGACATCCCGCAGGTCGATATCGAGATGCTGTTGCCCGGCGGACGCATTCGGATGCCGAAGATGGAACGGATGAAGCTCGGCGGCTCGGTCCTCAGTTCGATCGGCTACGTCGCGTGGAAGCTGAGCAACTTCCCGCTGCTCTCCATACTCGGCGGATTCACCAGTGGGATGCTGCTTGCGCTCTGGACGCCACTGGCGCTCATTGCGGGCTACGGTTACAGCACGTGGTACAGTTTCCAGTCGTCCCGCCAGACATACACGCTTCAACTCACGCAAAGTCTCTACTACCAGAACCTCGATAACAACGGCGGTGTGTTGTTCCGCCTGCTCGACGAGGCCGAGGAGCAGGAGATTCGCGAGGTATTGCTCGCGTACTTCTTTTTGTGGCGCTACGGAGGCGAACGCGGATGGACCGCGGCGGAGTTAGACTTCTATATCGAACTCGACTTGAAGAAGCGGGTGCCGGCAGAGGTGAACTTCGAGATCATCGACGCTCTGAACAAGCTGCTGCGCGCGGGCATCGTCGAGAAGATCGACGACCGCTATCGCGCGCTGCCCATCGACGCGGCCCAGGAGAAACTCGACATCTCATGGGAGCGATACGTGCGAGTCAACGAGCAAGAACTCGCCGCCGAAGTGGGATGAGAGGAAAACACGAAGAGGAATGGCCACAAAAAGGCACAAAATGCACAAAAGAAAATACAAGAGTTCAAGCCGTGAGATCAATGCTTCTGTGTCTTTGGTCTTCTTTTGTGCCTCTTGTGCTTTTTTGTGGCCATTCCTCTGAGGTGCTTCCGTGTTCTCCGAATCGTGGTTGGCTGAGCGGTGTAAGGCGATTGAGGTGTCCGGCGTTCGCAAGGCGTTCGAGTTAGCTCGGACGCTCAAGGATCCGGTGAACCTCAGCATCGGTCAACCGCACTTCGATGTGCCGGAACCTATCAAGGCCGCCGCGCGCGCTGCAATCGACGCCGGTCACAATGGCTACACCGTCACGCAAGGCATCCCGGAGTTGCGTGAGCGGTTGCTTGCGGATGTGCGAGCGCGCTTTCCGGGTCAGGAGCGCGATGTTCTGGTCATCAGCGGCACCAGCGGCGGGCTTCTGCTTGCATTGCTCGCGGTGGTGAACCCCGGCGATGAGGTCATCACCACCGATCCGTATTTCGTCGCGTATCCAAACTTGGTTACCATCGCGGGCGGGAGGTTGGTCACGGTGGACACTTACCCGAACTTCCGTCTCGATCTCGAAAAGCTCAAATCCGCGATTTCGCCTCGCACTAAAGCAATCATGCTCTCGACGCCCTCGAACCCGACGGGTGCCGTAATTGACGCCCCGACACAGAAAGCGCTCGCCGAACTTTGCAGGGCGCGCGGGGTGTTACTCATCAGCGACGAGATTTACCGCGCGTTTCACTACGACACGCCGCCACTTAGCCCCGCGACTCACGATCCCGACGTGCTGGGGATCGAGGGCTTCGGCAAAACGTATGGCATGACGGGCTGGCGTCTCGGTTGGGCACACGGTCCGAAGCGCTTGATTCAAGAGATGGCGAAGTTGCAGCAGTTCACGTTCGTCTGCGCGCCGAGCATCGTACAATGGTCGGGTCTCGCCGCGCTGGAGTTCAACGTGTCGGGCATTGTTTCCGACTACAAGCAGAAGCGCGACCGCGTAGTTGCCGGACTGAAGGGCTATTACGAATTGGAAGTGCCCGGAGGCGCGTTTTACCTCTTCCCGAAATCACCAGGAGGCACGGGAACCGAGTTTGCAACGGAAGCAGTCAAACACAACCTGTTGGTGATTCCCGGAAGTACCTTCAGCCGACGAGACACGCACTTCCGCATCTCGTATGCCGCTCCCGATGAAGTGCTGGATCGCGGAATCGACATCCTGCGCGAGTTGGCCCGGAGAGCGTGAGGCGTCGTACTTCAGGAGGCGAACGGCGTGGCGTCAGCCCGCCGAGGTTTTCAACGAGCCGCGACCGCAAGGGAGCGGGAAAGCTCACCCGCTCCCTTTCGGTCGCGGCTCGTTGGGAGGCCACTCTCGGCGGGCTAACGCCACGCCGTTCGCCTGGCCTGGGGTAACGCTCTTGTAAATGCGATTGACGGTTTTCGCCTGATCGTGACAATGGGCAGAATGGTCCGGCCGTGACAGGCCGAGAGGAGAGGATAATTCATGAACGCTCGCGTGTGGCTTCTGGGTGTTGTGGCGGCGTGTATCGCGATGGCTTTGCCAGGCGCAAGTTTGGCGGCCGATGCAAAAGAACCGAATGGGCCGCCTGCCAAGGCGCAAGGCCCTTACGTCGTGATTGTCGGAGTGGGTGAGTTCAAAGATCCCGCGATCAAACCGCGGCCGACCGCCGACACGGATGCCAAGGCGTTCCACGCGATGCTCACGGACACGAAGTTCCTCGGCGTTCACGCGGACCGAGCCAAGCTTCTGCTCTCCGCTGCTGCCACACGCGAAGCTATCGTCAAGGCGGTCGAAACCGCCGTTGCCAGCACCGGACCGGATGACACGATTATTCTCGCTTTCTTTGGCCGAGGAACTTCGACCGGAGACAAGCCCTGTTTCTTCACCGCCGATAGCACGGTGAAGGATCGCGGAAAGACCGCTTTGCAAATCACCGATCTCGAACCAGCCATCAAGAAGATCAAGGGCCAGAGCCTCTTGTTCATGATGGACGTGCAGTACAAGGGTGGCATTGACGCGGGCAAGGAGAAGATCGTCGAGCCGAGTTGGGGAGAGGTGATGAAGGTTGTCTTCGGAGACAACGAAGACGACAACATGCTTCCTCCCAATCGCGTCATGATTCTGGGCAACGCTCCGTATCAGGACACGCTCACCAAGGGCAATCACGGGCTGTTCTACTCGGTGATCTCCGAGGGGCTTGGAGGCAAAGCGGATCAAGCTTCGTATCAGGAAGGCTACGAGTCTGATGGCATCGTGACGGTGCGTGAGTTCATCAAGCATCTGGAGAAGGAGTTGCCCAACGGCGCTCGCGCCATCGGCAAGACGGACAAGGAGAAGGAACTGGAGCCGGTCATCATTGGCCGCGGAGCGAGCAAGTTCTGGGTGACGTACAACCCGGCCGAGACCGCGAAGGTGAAGAAGCGTCTGGATACAATCGCGGCCCTGGCGAAGGACGCGAAGCTCACGCCCGACCTCGCGAAGGAAGCCGTTGGTCTGTTGTTCCGCATGCCCAAGTTGAAGTGGTCGCAGTCTCTTCGCAAGGAGTATCAGAAGCTGGCCGATGGCGGAAGCGTGGACGCTCTGCAAGCCGCTCGCAAGGTGCTTCTGGAAGGCTTGAAGCTGCCGGAGGCCGACGCGGAGGACTTCGCCAAGAAGGTGCAACCCGCGATCTTCGAACTGGCGGCGAAGTACATCAAGCCTCTCTCGCGCGGTGAACTGACGGCCATCGCGATTCGTGGACTCTTCACCGAGGCCGATGAGCCGCTTCCCGCCGACATTGCTGATGCTCTCAAGACGCCCAAAGACTTGACCGATGCGAAGCAGAAGGAGTTGCTCATCGCGTGTCGAGTGCGATTGGGCAAGCGGGAAGACCTTGATGGCGATAAAGGCCCGGATGTCACTCTTCGCGCGCTCTTGATGGGACTGAATGACCCTTACGCGGGCTACTTCACGAAGGAAGAATGGCTGCGGACTCAGGGTCAACTCTTCGGACGCTTCCCCGGAGTGGGGATCATCATTCGTCGAGACGCGGTGCGCGATGGTCTTCTGGTTGTGACTCCGATCAAGAACAGCCCCGCGATGCGCGCGGGCATTCAGGCGGGCGACCTGATTACCGAAATCCGTCTGGAAGTGGACAAGCAAGGTAAACCGCTGCCAGAGGACGCGACGAAGGTTCACTCGACCAAGGGCATGAAGACTGACGACGCGGTGAACCTGATTACCGGCAAGGCGGAGACTCCGGTCACGCTGGTCATTGATCGCGATGGCGAGAAGGAACCGAAGGTGCTCCGCATTACCCGCAACTACGTGATGGTGGAAACCGTTCATGGTGTGAAGCGCGACGACAAGAACGACTACACGTTCTACATCGACGAGGCGAACAAGATCGGCTACATCCACATCAACCAGTTCATCAAGGTGTCGGAAGACCTGGGGACGGTGGCCGACATCAAGAAGGCGGTCGCGGGTTTGAAGAAGACCGGGCTGAAGGGGTTGATTATCGACGTGCGGAACAACCCCGGCGGTTCGCTGGCGGGTGTGATCGACATCTGCGAGTTGTTCGTTGGTCGCGAATCGATTGTGACCATCAAGGAACGCGGAGGCGCGGGGAGCAGTTACACGTATAAGGGCAAGCGCGCCGGCGATAATAGTTTCCCGATTGTGGTGTTGATTAACGGCAACAGCGCAAGCGCCAGCGAGATTCTGGCCGCTTGTTTGCAAGACCACGGCCGAGCGACAATCATCGGCGAACGAACCTACGGCAAGGGGAGCGTGCAGCACGTCGAGCCGTATGACGACACGGAAGGACGGATCAAGTACACGGTGGCGCGCTACTATCCGCCGCTTGGCAAGAACATCGACAAGGTCGCGGCCGAGCAAGACCCCGAACTCAAGAAGAAGGACGAGTGGGGCGTGAAGCCGGACGCGGGCTTCGAGGTGAAGTTGACGCGTGAAGAGCTGACGGACTGGCTGGAGTACGTCCGCGACCTGGAAGTGATTCCTCCTCCGGGCAAGAAACCGGCTTCAGTCAACCCGGCGAAGGACAAGCAACTCCAGAAGGCCATCGACCACCTCAAGGGGCTGATCAAAGACAAGAAGTGACGGTGGACTCCGCGCAAGCGGATAACATCGGGTAACGCACTGGCCGGTTTGGTCCCTGGCGAGAGCTGGGAGACCAAACCGGCCAACTTGCTTGAACTGGCTCGCCCGCGGCGCGAGATGGTCAGCTCGAGGTGCGTTAGCGCGAGGTTGCGCGAGTTTTACCCC